>NZ_JBBMMD010000038.1:0-71059 GCF_037844525.1 Tepidibacter sp. Z1-5
AACTATTATAATCCTATTCCTAACAGTGTTTGGAATCTCATATACCCTAGCAGTTTTATCTGCTTGAGCATAATCTGATATGTCTATAGTTTTTGCAATGTTTTTGCTGTTTTAGAAGAGTATCCTTTTATAATGAATTTTAATTTTAATATAGAGGATACCATATCTATTATTTCCTCAGTTCCATATCCGCTATCTCCGCGTATGATTAACTTACCTATTTTCAATTGTTATCTATATTTTTCCAAAGAAGAATTTAGAAGGTCTTTGAATCTATGTGAGCAATGAACATTTCCAGAATTGAGATATATTTGTAGCATTCATTCGCCTTAAAAGAATATTAATTTGAGATTGGTCAGGGAAACTATCCATGTTAAATAAATTTGCTGATAGTTTTTCAGTTCCGAGCTTTTCATNTTTTATTCTATGGTAAAAATAGGGGATGAAGTTTTAATTTTTAATAACCAACAGACCCTAAAAAAATAACCCAGATTTCGTTTGTACGAAATCTAGGTAGCTAATTTTGATTAATATTTTATGCCTTTAAATTATTCTAACTTACATGAACAGCAGTTTTATCAGGTATATAATCATATATCCACTTTGCATCCTCAACACTAAGTCTTACACATCCATGAGATAAAGATTTTCCAAGTCTTGAATCTACTACTCTTGTTCCTTTTGAATCAAATAATATTGAATGAAAATAATAATTCCCGTAGAAGTTGACCTTGTATTTAGCTTTTACCTTTCCATTATACGAAGTTAGCCATGGGGCCCTCCCCTTAACAGTAAAATCACCCTTAACAGTCGGAGTAGAGTCTTTACCATCTGTACAAACCATCTTCTTTTCAAGCTTCCACTCTTTAGATTTACCTTTGAATATATATACCATATTTTTCGCAGTATCTACCCATATAAGTCTATCCGTTTGACTACTTAAATTCTTAGTATTATTTACATAGGCTTGTACATTTTCTATATCTATTTCTTCTGCTGTTTTAACCTTAGGAGGCTCTATAGGAGTCTCTATTTTTATTTTGTCTACCACACTTACCTTTTGAGATTCACAAGTTACAACATTTCCATCTCCATCTTTAATACTAACCCCTACATAATAAGTACCTTCAGATGTAACAGGATATTCAAATACATTGCTTTCACTATAATCTTTTGTATAAATAACACATGAGTCCTTTAATATACTCCACTTATATTGCATATTACTTCCTTCAGATAAGGCCTTAAACCTTAGTAAATTTCCTGTAAACTCTGTCTGTTTTTCAGTAACAATTTGAGCATTCGTGATAGGTTGTCCATAAGATGTTGAAGACAAAAAAAATATAAATACCAATAAATACAATACACATGATTTGAATTTAATCATTTCATTTCTCCCCTTCGTGAAAAAATCTATATTGTAAATATATGACATTTATATTTTTTTTATACCTGCTTTATTATTTTATTTATCTTTTAGGTCTTTTATTTTTATTAAATCCGCTACCTTTTTTCTTGAAGCCAGTGCCTTTTTTATGAAACTCTTTTTTCTTAGGTTTAAATGCTTTTTTAACCTCTACAAAAGAATTTTCACTACCTTCTTTTTCATATCTTTGTTTTTGTATCTTCATCTCTATTCCCTGCTCTATATCCGCAAGTAAATTTTGATCCTTAGGAGCAATGAAAGTAATAGCAACTCCATCTTTACCAGCACGACCAGTTCTTCCTATACGATGTATATAGCTCTCTGCATCCTCTGGTACATCATAATTAAATACATAACTCATCCCATCTATATCAAGCCCTCTAGCAGCTATATCAGTTGCTACTAAAAACTGTAATTTAAGATCTCTAAACTTCTTCATTACTCTTTGACGTTTTGGTTGAGTTAAATCACCATGAAGTTCGTCTGAATCATATCCTCTTTCATTTAAAGCTTCATTAAGGATTTGAGCACGACGCTTTGTACGACAGAATATTATAGCCATAAAAGGCTTATGCTCATCTATTGCATGGCAAAGTGCATCTTGCTTTAATCTGTCAGTAGTCTCAATAACTATCTGTTGTATTTCATCTAAAGTTACCTTTTGACTTTCAACCTTAATAAATTCAGGTTTTTTCATATATTTTCCTGATAAAGACTTTACTTTCTTAGTTAAAGTCGCTGAGAAAAATAATGTTTGTCTTGACTTGTTACTGTTATTGATTATTTCTTCAATCTCATGTATGAATCCCATATCTAATATTTGATCCGCCTCATCAAGTACAAGTGTTTTTAAATTTTTAAAGTTTATAGTCTTTCTTCTAAGATGATCTGCTAATCTTCCAGGAGTACCTATTACTAAATGAATGCCTCCCTTTAGCTTGTTAATTTGCTTTTCAACATCTTGTCCACCGTAAGCCGCAAGTATATTAATATTCTTTGCTTCTTGTAATTTTTTAGCTTCATTAGTAATCTGAATAGCAAGCTCTCTTGTAGGTGTAACTATTAAAGCTTGTACAGTACCTTTATTAGGATCCATCTTTTCTAATATAGGAAGTAAAAATGCTAGTGTCTTACCCGTTCCAGTTTGTGCTTGAGCCATAACATCCTTGCTTTTTAATATAACAGGTATAGTTTGTGCTTGAATAGGAGTAGGCTCCGTTATTCTGTTTTCTTGTAATACATTTTGTAACTCTTTACTTATTCCAAGATTTGAAAATTTCATAATAAATATCATTCCTCTTTTAATTTATATTTAAGTTCTTTTTTTATCAACGCTGATATCCCAATTTTTTTACATAGGATTTATTAAATATACTAAAGTAATTTATTTTATTCAAATTAACTTTAATATATAAATATAAACCCTATGTATGTTTTCAATGCCAAATTTTATTTTAACACATATTCACTTAGTTTATAAGCATTTATCTACATTAAACCAAAACTTAACTCCATTTTCGACATTTAAAACACCATATTCATTGTTGTGAAGCTCTTGAATTGCCCTAACTATAGATAGCCCAAGACCATATCCTCCATATTCTCTAGTCCTTGCCTTATCTACTTTATAAAAACTAGTCCATATCTTATCTATATCATTCTTAAATATAGGTTTTCCTGAATTAAATATAGATACACCTATTTTATCATTATTTTCGTATATACTTATTTTTATAATATTATTATCATCAACATAATCTATTGCATTATTAATAAAATTAACTAAAATCTGTTCTATTCTAATATTGTCTGCAAAAACATTTCCCATATAGTTTTTATCCAGTCTTAGATCTATATTCTTTTTATCAAATATGTTTTTATACTTAATAATAGTTTGATCTACCAAATCACATATCTTAAATTTCGTTTTTTCCAATTTGAAATATCCAGATTCTATCTGAGAAAGATTCAAAAGATCTTTAACCAATATATCCATCTTTTTAGCCTCATCTATTATTACATCACAGTAAAACTCCTTATCCTCCTCGTTGTCCATAACATTTTCCTTTAATCCTTCTGAGTATCCTTGTATTAAAGATATCGGGGTTTTAAGTTCATGTGATACACTAGATATAAATTCTTTCCTCATATTATCTATTTTTTTCTTTCTCTCTATATCCTCTTCAAGTTTTTGATTTTCTTGATACAGATTAGATATAGCCCTATCCAGTTCACCTGATAGATAATTTATATTATTTGCAAGCTGACCCACCTCATCGTCCGTATCAACTATGCATTTTTTAGAAAAATCTAAGTTTGCCATATTCTTAGTTATATCATTCAAATGAAGTACAGGTTCTGTAAACTTTTTGGAAAATATTAACGCCCATATCATTCCTATTATTATAGCCAATAGTCCCGTAAATATCATAAATTTATTAGCTATATTAGCGCTTTCAGATATAGCTATCATAGGAATTTTAAGTATTAATATGTCTTCATTATTTAAAATACTTGTAAGAGCTAAAAAATCTATATTTAGTTTTGAATCAGATTCTAGTGTGAATACATACTTTCTATTAATATTCATTATGCCCTTTGTATGCATAGAATTAAATGCTCTTTTTGCATACATTCCAACTGATGTATACTTAACATGTCTATTTGGACTTATTATAGCTATATTTGCGCCTATTGTATTTCTAATAATTTCAAGATCTATATATATATCTTCTATATTTCCAGTATATATAGAGTCTATTTCTTTACTAGCATTTATTAAAATATTTTTCTTTTGCTTTATATAGTATTTTTCTAAGTAAGTTGAATTAAGTCCCCATAAAAGAACTACAAATATAACCACTATACTGGTTATCCCTATGAATAATTTTGTTTTTATAGATTTTTTCACTATTTCTCTACCTCAAATCTATAGCCTATACCTCTTACCGTATGAATCAAATCACTTTGATTTTCAAGCTTTATTCTTAGTCTATTTATGTGAGTATCAACAGTTCTAAGTTCTCCAAAATAATCATATCCCCATACGTTATTAAGTATTTGCTCTCTACTAAGTGCAACCCCTTTATTATTTATCATATATAACAATAATTCATATTCTTTAGGACTTAACTCTGCGACCTCATCTTCTACATAAACTACTTTAGCATTATCATCGATTTTTAACTTTCCAAATACTTGAATATCTTCTTTTTCTTCTTTACTTCTTCTAAAAAGTGCATTTACCCTTGCTACAAGTATTTTAGGACTAAATGGTTTTTTTACATATTCATCAGCTCCCATTTCAAATCCAAATAATTCATCAAATTCCTCACTTCTAGCTGTAAGCATTATTATAGGTACTCTAGATGTTTTTCTTATATTCCTACAAACCATCCACCCATCGTATTTTGGCATCATAACATCTAGTATAACTACATCTATATCCTTTTCTTTTTCAAATAAATCAAGAGCTTCCTCGCCGTCATTAGCTTCTATTATAGAATATCCTTCTTTTTTTAAAAAATCTGATACTAACTTTCTCATTCTCTTTTCATCATCAGCTATTAATACTTTTTTAATATTCATAATATCCTCCTACAATTACAGTAAAACCAAATAACTTTTAGTTTTGGATAAATCTCTTATATAAATTATAACCTATAGTGCGTAGTATTAATATCTTTCTATTGAGCTCAAATATAAATATTATTGAAACACCTTCTATTTTTTGTTAATATTTTGCAATTATACTATTTTCTATACATACACTTAATATAAAAGCTTATATTACGGAGGGATACTATGAAAAACAACTCATATATCAAAATCGCAAGTATTTATGTGGGTACCATAATAGGTGCAGGATTTGCTTCAGGACAAGAGATTATGAACTTTTTTGGAAAGTTTGGAGTAAATGGTCTAATAGGTATAATAATCGCAACTGCTTTATTCTGTTTAATAGGAAGTATAATACTCGTAACTGCTCATACTAATGGAATAGCTAGTTATAATGAACTTTTAGAAAAGATATTCGGAAAAAGAATAAGTAAGATAATAGATTTTTTGATAATACTATTTCTAATAGCTGGCTATTGCATAATGTTAGCTGGAAGCGGTGCTATATTTGAGGAACAATACAATATAAATGCTAATATAGGTATACTATTTATGGCAGTAGCTACATTTATAACATTTATTTTCAGTGTAAAAGGTTTATCTGCTGTAAATACCGTAATAGTTCCGTTCTTATTGATATCAATAGTTTATATAGGGGCAAATGTTATTTTGCATGAAGATATCTGTATAAATACCTTAAAACAAATTAATACAACTGGAAATTACAAATTCATAATATCATCCGTAACTTACGTTGGATATAACATGATACCCGCTTTAGTAATACTTACATCTGTTGGTTCTCTAGTTGATAGTAAAAAAACTGCTATAAAAGGAGGAGTACTTGGTGGATTATTTCTTGGAATACTAGCTTTATTCATACTAATGCCATCTCTTATACTTTACAATGATATCTCTACCTTAGAACTTCCAATGTTAAATATATCAAGTTATTCAGATTCCAGAGGAAAATATTTATATTCTATAATACTTTGGTTTGCAATGTTTACAACTGCAATAGGAAATGGATTTGGAATTATAACTAGGGTAAAACCTATATTTAATCTAGAGCAAAAAAAACTATGCTTTTTATTTTGCTTACTATCTATATTTTTAGCCAAATTTGGATTCTCAAATTTGATTATGGTTCTATACCCTGTATTCGGATATATAAGCTTTTTGATAATAATATGTGCTTTCTTAAAGTTTGTATTTAAAAGGAACGCTATTTAAGCGTTCCTTTTTCTATTGTTTCTTCATCTATCTTTTCTTTTTTCTTAATATTAAGTATAACTATAGATCCTATAACCATAAACATACCTATTACCTGAAAGATTTCAAGGACTTCATTGAATACAAAGTATGCTACAATTGCTGCTACCACAAGTTCTAACGACACTATTATACTGCACACACTTGCTTCTATGTACTCAACCGCCTTTACATAAGATCCATTGGCTATTATAGTATTAAAAAAACCTATTACTATAATATTTTTTATTATAAAGTACATGTTATTTGTATTTTTAAATATACTTACAGTATTTTTAAAGTCTACAAAAAATATTAAAAATAAACTTCCAAATAAAAATGAATATGCCAAAAGACAATCTTTATCATATTTTTCATCAACTATTTTAGCAAGTATTCCTTGAAGTGCAAATGAAAATCCAGATATGAGTCCAAATACTACTCCCTTTAAGCTAAGTGAAAAATTACCGAATTCATATCCCTTTGCTATCATAAAACAGCCGAATAAATTTAATACTATAGCTATTATTTTGTTTTTATTTATATCTTCTCCAAATATAAAATGAGATAAAATTACTACCCAAATGGGACATGTAAACATCAAAACAGTTCCTATAGACACTGAAACATAATTTATGGATATATTGTATGATATAAATGTTAATGCAAATGCACTTATCCCATAAATCACAAAAAATATTATTCCTTTTGAATCAACCTTCAAGCTATTCGGTTTTTTCTTTAAACAGTATAAAAAATAGAATACTGCTGCAATTAGTGTTCTAAAAAAAGAAACTGCAAACGGATCAAAATTTAAATTTCCTAAATTTCTAGTAGGCACACCCATGTACCCCCAAAACACAGCCGCTATAATGACTAGTACAAATCCTTTTTTCTTGTTTTTATCTATATTCTCCATACTCCCTCACCTCATATTATGTTTTTGTGCACTATGATTATAACACCATTAAGGTATTTTGTGGAAAATTTTTCCCTAATCAAATTAATATAATACCAAAGAACTAATCAAAATTACCAATAAAACTAACTGGTTAGATACTGTCAACTTTCAAACAAGGATGTTTTTTGTAATAGTTATATTAATATTATTAGCTATATTATCTATAGTCAAAGAATCTAAAAAAAGATAAATAAAATTATAAAAAGAATAAGAACTAAATTAATATTCAGAATATTAATTTAGTTCTTATTCTTTTTATGTAAAACCAAAACCTTATTTTCTATTTTGTATAAGACTTTTTAAATTCTCTATCTAAGTTAACTTCACTAATATTTATATTTCTTATCGAATCATTGATTCCATATTTTACAGAACTTTGTCCATATTTTTCTACTTCCATTTTGTCCTTAGGGCTCTTATTCATCACTCCTGCGCCTCCAATACAACCTCCACTACATGCCATTCCTTCTATGAAATTTGCATTTAATTTATTTATATTGGCTATTTTTAAAGCTTTATCACACTCTTTTATTCCATCGCAAATTATTGGATTAAATTCAACATCTAATTTTTCTTCTTTAATTACTTGTTTTACAGCTTCTACCAGGCCACCTGTTCTAGCAAATATTCTTCCATAAAAAGAAGCATCTTCTAAAATTTCTTCTTCACTCTCATTAACATCTATATTCGCAGCATCTAACATAGCTTGTAATTCTTCAAATGTCAAAACATAATCTGTACTCCCTTTTACATCATCCTGCATAATTTCCATTTTTTTAGCAGTACACGGTCCTATAAAAATTACTTTAGCCTTAGCATCTTCATTTTTTATAATTCTTGACATAGCAATCATCGGAGAAACCGAATCCGAAATTTTATCTATAATATTTGGATAATTTTTAGTAATATATGAAACAAAAGCAGGACAACACGAACTAGTCATCAATCCATTTTTATCAATAGTATGAGCAAATTCGTTCCCTTCATGTAAAGCTACAGCATCTGCTCCAACAGCTGCTTCTAAAACATAATCAAACCCTAATTTTTTTATCGAATTAAATATTTTTCCAACCCCAACATCTTTTAATTGACTAGAAATAGCAGGTGCAACAACAGCATAAACATGAAAATTTTCTTCTTTTGATTTTTTTAGTATATTAATAACATCTACTATAAATGATTTATCCATAATTGCTCCAAAAGGACATGTGTATGTGCATGCACCACACTGTATACACTTATCATTATCGATAACTGCTTTTTTATTTTCATCAATAGACAATGCATTAGCACCACAAGATTTTCTACAAGGTCTCATTACATCCGAAATTGCATTATAAGGACATACATTTTTGCACTTTCCACATTCAATACACTTATTATTATCTATATATGCTCTGTGTTCAACATGATAAATAGCTCCTACAGGGCATACCTCTGAACATTTATGAGCAAGACACCCTCTACATGCTTCAGTAACTGTGAATCTATTTACAGGACACTCTTCACAAGCGCTATTTATAACCTCAATAATATTCTTATTTTTCTTATTTCCTCCCATTGCAAGTTTTACTCTTTCTTTTACTATTTCTTTTTCTTTATAAATACAACATCTTGTTATTGATTTAGGACCTTTAACTATTTTTTTATAAATAGTTCTATATTCTTTATCTAGGGTTCCTTTTATAGCAAGTGTTGCTACTTCTTTTAATATCTCATGTTTTATTATTTGAACTTGACTTTCAAATTTTTTCATTTTTATCCTCCTTTTATTACCATGTATAAATATCAATTATTTTAGTATAATTACATACTATCTAGTTATAATTATACTCCAGCCAACAAATTCTTTCAAATTTTTCTATAAATTAAAAATTATGTAAAAAAATAAAAGGTGCAATATTAACATTGCACCTTTTACCCCAAAATTATATTTCTATTTATTTAATCTTTTTTCTAATTCTTCTTTTTCTTTTTCATATCCAGGTTTGCCTAAAAGTGCAAACATGTTTCTCTTATAAGCTTCAACTCCTGGTTGATCAAAAGGATTAACTCCTAATATATATCCACTTATAGCACACGCCTTCTCAAAGAAGTACACTAAATATCCATAATTGTACTCATCAAGCTTAGGTATGTTTATGACTAAGTTAGGAACATTCCCATCAGCATGCGCAAGTACAGTTCCTTCAAAAGCCTTCTTATTTACAAAATCTATAGTCTTTCCTGATAAATAGTTAAGTCCATCTAAATCTTTATCATCTTCTTTTATAGTAGCTTCTCTTTTTGGAGTTTCTACATTAAATACCGTCTCAAATAAATCTCTTCTTCCATCTTGTACATATTGTCCCATAGAATGTAGGTCTGTTGAAAAATCAACTGAAGCTGGGAATATACCTTTTTGGTCTTTTCCTTCACTTTCTCCATAAAGTTGCTTCCACCATTCACCTATAAAGTGAAGTGCTGGTTCATAGTTTACCATAAGCTCTATATTTTTTCCTTTTCTGTGAAGAATATTTCTAACAGCAGCATATTGGTAACAATTATTATCTGCTAAGTTTTCATTGTCATAGTCAACACGAGCATCATTTGCACCTTTCATAATTTCATCTACATTTATTCCAGCTGCAGCTATTGGTAAAAGTCCTACTGCTGTTAATACAGAGAAACGTCCACCTACATCGTCTGGAATTACAAAAGTTTCATATCCTTCATTTTGTGCAAGTTGTCTTAATGCTCCTTTTTTAGTATCAGTTGTTGCAAATATTCTCTTTTTAGCTTCTTCTTTTCCATATTTATTCTCTAAATATTCTTTAAATATTCTAAAGCTTATAGCAGGCTCTGTTGTAGTACCAGATTTCGATATAACGTTTACAGATACATCCTTATCCTTTATAACATCCATTAAATCCATTATATATGTAGAACTTATATTATTACCTACAAAATATATTTCAGGATACTGTCTATCTTCCTTAGTTAAATTATTTCTAAAGGAATGGCCTAACATTTCAATAGCCGCTCTAGCCCCTAAATAAGATCCACCTATTCCTATTACTAGTAGTACATCTGAATTTTCTTTTATTCTGTTTGCTGCCTTTTTTATTCTATCAAATTCTTCTTTATCGTAATTCTGAGGAAGGTCTACCCATCCTAAGAATTCATTTCCCGGTCCTTTTTTAGTGTGTAACAAATCATGAGCCATTTTTATACTAGGCTGCATAAAATCGATTTCTTCTTGTCTTACAAAATCAAGTGCATTATTATAACCAAAACTTATTTTCTTCATATTGATACTCCCTTCGTAAATATTAATTCAAATTACATTATAATTATATATTAAATTCACAAAAATTTCTAATATAATTTATATCTTTTATTTTATTCTTTTGTATTAATATCATATACATCCAATCTTCTGTGTTTTAAAAGAGGTAATTCTGCCCTTACCTTATCTAAATACTTTAAATCTATATCAGAATACAATATATCTTCACTCTCATCTAATTGCCCTATAATTTCTCCAAATGGATTACAGACAGTACTATGTCCGTAAGCTAGATATGTCTCATCATAATTTCTCGCTGGACTTGCGGCTGCAAAATATATTTGATTATCTACAGATCTATTTCTGATTATAATATCCCAGTGAGCAGGCCCTGTAATATTGTTAAAAGCAGCTGGAACTATTACAAGTTTTACATCATTTTGAACCATAATTCTAAATATTTCTGGAAATCTCATATCATAACATATAGCAATCCCTACTTTACAATACTCTGTATCAAACATAGTTATGTTTTCTCCGTAAGAGAATGTATCAGATTCCTTCATATACACTCCACCCTTTATGTCTATATCAAATAAATGCATTTTTCTATGTTTAGTTATAATATTTCCATCTTTGCCTATAACATATGAAGTATTGTAATATTTATCTCCATCTTTTTCAGGAATAGAACCCGCCACTATATATACATTGTGTCTTTTTGCTATTTTTGATATAGATTTAAGCGTAATACTACTAGCTTCTTCTTCAGCATATTCTTTGAATACATCATTTCTATAAGGGCATATAAACATCTCACCTAAAGAAATAATATTTGCACCATTACTAGCTGCCTCTTCTATAAATTCTAAAGCTTTTTTTAAGTTGCAATCCTTGTCATCCTTTACCATAGTTTGACATAAAGCTATTTTAAAATTTTTAGACATATAAACTCCCCCTCTTATTTTATCTATAAAATTTTTTATTATGTATTCAATTAATTATAAACTAAAAAATGACGCTCATTGAAATGTTAGCTACTTTTTTGTTAATATTTTTCTATAAATCATTAGATTGTGATGTTTAAATATCCGTCAAGAAACTTCTTTGTCTGACCTTAAGGGAGTTTAAGAAGTTTTAGAATATCTAATAAGACACAATCTTTAATTTTATAAAAATATTGACTAAGTAGCGGTATTTCAATGAGCGTCATTTTTGACTTAACCACTATATCTTAATGTTGTTTTACAGTTTGAGCATCCACTACAGCTCTTGCTATATTAGATGAGTGATCTCCGATTCTTTCCATATTACTGATTATTTCCAAAAATATTATACCACTTTCTGGATTACATAAGCTATTATTCAATCTATATATATGCGTTGTTCTGCATGTTCTTTCCATTATATCTATTTGTTCTTCCATAGATATTACTTTGAACGCTAAATCTATATCATTAGTTTTCATACATTTTAACGAATTGCTATACGCTTCCATAACCTTATCAAACATGTTTTTAAGTTCTTCTATAGCTTCCTTAGAAAAAGGTATATCCTTTTCTATTCCATCAACAACTAACTCTGCAATATTATCAGCATGATCTCCTACTCTTTCAATATCATTTACAGTATTAAATAGTCCATCTACTATCTCTCTATTGTCTCTAGATATCGCTTTATTAGATAATTTAATTAAGTAATCTATAATTTCTCTTTGTAGAGCATTTATCTTTTTTTCTTTTTTAAATGTTTTTTTAGCTTCTTCTTTAGACCAGTTGAAAAGTCCATTCATAGCATTGTCTAAAGATTTTTTAGCTATATTCCCCATATGTAGACATTCTCTGATAGTATTTACAAGTGCTATAGATGGTGTTTCAAGTATTCTACTATCTAAATACTTAGTAACTTTATCGTTATTTTCATCTTCCGTCTCAGGTAATAACTTCATAGCGAACTTGACTATAAGTGGAGCAAACGGGAATAAAATAACAACATTTATAACGTTGAATAATGTATGTACATTTGCTATTTGTCTTGTTACATCAGTTGCATTCATTTTAGTTACAAGTGCAATTGTCGGTTTACTTAATATAATTGCGAATATTAGTGTTCCTAATATATTAAAAGTTAAGTGCATAATAGCTGCTCTTTTAGCATTTTTTGTTGCCCCTATACTCGATAGTATAGCAGTTATACACGTTCCTATGTTTTGTCCATATAATATAGGAAGTGCAGATGATAATGGTAATAATCCTTCTGATGAAAGTGCCAATAATATACCCATAGCAGCACTACTACTTTGAAGTATCACAGTCATTCCAAATCCCATAAAAACTCCTAAAAATGTGTTGCTTCCAAATCCAACTAGCATTTCTCTAAAAGCTGGGAACTCTCTTAAAGGCTTCACAGCATCCTTCATAAAGTCCATACCTATAAATAATATACCAAATCCTATTAATATTTCGGCTAATTGTTTGTTTTTTTCTTTAGATGCAAATAAATATATCACCATACCTATACCAACTGCGGCAGGTGCTAGCTGCGTTAACTCAAATGATACAAGCTGTGCTGTAACAGTAGTACCTATATTTGCCCCCATTATAACACCTATAGCTTGACTTAATTGCATTATACCCGCATTAACAAATCCAACTACCATAACAGTCGTTGCACTACTACTTTGTATAATACCTGTAACAAATACACCAACCAGTACTCCCATAAATCTATTACTAGTTAACATTTCTATTATTTTCTTCAGTTTCTCTCCAGCTGCTTTTTGAAGACCTTCTCCCATTAAATTCATTCCATACAAAAATAAACCTAATCCACCAAGTATACCTAGTGCTATATTTATAGCCATTATTAGTCCTCCTTGAATTTGTAATCTGTGTTTTTTACTGTCTAATTGTATCAAATTTTGAAAGGAGAAATGTTAAATCTACGTTAAAAATATTAATTTTGTATTAAAAATGTTAACTTTATATTAATTTTTTTGATATTTACTTATTATACTCTCAGCTACTTTGATTCCATCAACCGCAGCAGATACTATTCCTCCAGCATATCCAGCCCCTTCTCCAGCAGGATAAAGTCCATTTATGTTTACAGATTCAAAATTTTGTTCATCTCTTACTATTCTTATAGGGGATGATGATCTCGTTTCAACTCCTGTAAGTACCGCATCATTTAGTGCAAATCCATCTAGCTTTTTGTCAAGATTTATCAACCCTTCCTTCATTGCTTCAACTACAAAATTCGGAAGACACTTTCTTAGATCTGTTAATGTATATCCTGGCTTATAAGAAGGCTTTACACTTTTTATCTCAGTAGATTCTCTATCATTTAAAAAATCACCTACCAATTGAACTGGTGCTTTATAGTTTTTCCCTCCTAATTCAAATGCAAGCCTTTCATATTTTTGTTGGAAGTATACTCCTTCTAATGGATGATTGCTTCCAAAATCTTCAGGACCTACATTTACTAAAAGAGCACTATTTGCATTTTCCTTATTTCTTGAATGTTCACTCATTCCATTTGTGACAAGCTCTCCTTTAGATGACGATGATGCAATAACACTTCCACCAGGGCACATGCAAAATGTATATGTAGTTCTTCCTTCCTCGGTATGGTAAATAAGTCTATAATCGGCTGCTCCAAGTCTTGGATGATCGTAAAATTCTTTATACTGAGATTTATTTATCATTACCTGTTTATGTTCAATTCTTGCACCTATAGCAAATGGCTTTTGAATTATTTTTACATTTCTATTATTTAAAACCTCATAAGTATCTCTAGCACTATGTCCTATTGCTAATATAGCTATGCTAGTATCTATTATATATTCATCATTTACTTTAACACCAACTATCGCTTCGTTCTCAACTATAACATCTGTAACCTTCGAATTAAATCTAACCTCTCCACCAAGTTCTATTATTCTTTGTCTCATATTTTTTACAACTTCTTTTAATATATCTGTTCCCACATGTGGTTTATGAGAGTATAGTATTTCATCTGGTGCTCCTGATATAACTAATTCTTCAAGAACTTTTCTACATCTTAGATCTTTTATTCTAGTAGTCAATTTACCATCTGAAAAAGTACCAGCTCCTCCTTCTCCAAATTGAACGTTGGAGTCTTCATTTATTTTTCCCGTGTTCCAAAATAAACTTACATCTTCACTTCTTTTGTCAACATCCATTCCTCTTTCTAAAACTATAGGATTATAACCTCTTTGAGCAAGTATCAATGCTGCAAATAACCCAGCAGGTCCCATTCCTATTATAACAGGTCTTTCCTTTAATTCTTCATTTCCCATTTTCACATCTTTATACTGTAATTGTGGACTTAATCTCACATCGTTGCTCTTTACCTTTTTTAGTATATTATTTTCTTGTTTAACTTTAACATCTACTGTATATATAAAATTTATTTTTCCTATTTTTCTAGCATCTATTGACTCTTTAAATATTGTATATTCTATTAATTCTTCTTCTCTTATTCTGAGTTTTTTTAATATTTTCTTTTTAATATTATTTATATCCTCATCTATATCCATCTTTATATTCGATATTCTTATCATATTTATTGTCCTTTCTCATGTGTTTTTATTATTTTAAATTTTCAAAATTGAAAGTCCTATTTATAAATACCAGCCATATATTTATAAATAGGACTTTCAATTTTTATATGTAAATATGTCATGTTTTCGTTTATTTCATGATAATACACTATCCTTCTTTAATTTAACATAATTATCCAATAAAACATCCAATTCTTGACTTAAATCTATTATATCTTTATTAACAAGTTTAAAATTGTTGTTTTCTATCAATTTATTCAGTCTTTCTCTCATTACTTCTATATTCATCTGTAAATCCTTCATTTTTTCCATACAACCCCGCCCCCCTTTATAAATTTACACCATGATGAAGTAAAAATCAACAACATTCATTTTATTTATTTAGACTGAAAATTACATTTATAGACGATTCTTTTATGTTTATTAAGGGAATTTCTTGTATTATGAATTTTTTTATCTTTTCTTCAATATCTTGACGTGGTATTTTTACATTTTTACATAAATTCTCAACGACAGCATATCCTACTGTTTCGTCAATTCCTCTGTCCTTATACACAGGATTTATATTTAATTGTATAAATTTTAGATCACATATAAATTTCTCTTCATTCCCAAGTTCGATTACATCATCGTACTCAAATATTTTGTACTCATATATATTTTCATACGGTTGTATTTCTTCTATTCCTATAAAATCCATTTTGTTCACTCCTATTCATTATAAAAATTCGCTTCATGCTAACGTATGGCTTATGTAGCCAACGAGTCCTAATAGGCTTCGTTGCTCAAAGACAGTTGCAAATTTAGCTTTTTAATAAAACACTATATGTAGTTTATATCATATATATTATTATTTGCAAATAATCAAAAAGTCATGTTATTATTTTTTAATAATAACATGACTTTTTTATCTATCTTATTTTAAATTCCTTTATATTGTTAGTCAAATCATCAATGCTAGAATTAAGATTTTTAGCTAAACTATTCAATTTTTCTATATCTATTACTTGTTGCTCTGCATATGCAGATACTTGTTGCGTAGACGCCGCTGTTTCTTCCGTTACATATGCTATTTTTTCCATAGAGTCTACAAATTCTACCTTTCTTATATTTATATTGTTCAACATTTCTTTTATATCAATAGTTTTTTCTATCATTGAAAAAGTAATATCATCTATAACCTTAAATAGTTTTTCTGTTTTTTCTACAACTTCATTCTGCTCATCAATTATATAAGATGCATCATTCATAATCTTACTTGTCTCATTAGTCTCTATTTGAATGTTGTTTACTATTTCTGCAATTTCTTTTACTTGTTGGGTAGTAGCTTCTGATAATTTTCTGACCTCATCAGCTACAACTGCAAACCCTCTACCATGCTCACCAGCTCTTGCAGCCTCTATTGTTGCATTTAAAGCTAATAAGTTTGTCTGCTGTGCTATTTGTGTTATAGTTTCACTTATATTATTTATTTGCATAGATTTTGATAGTTGCTCTTTAAACTGGTTTTCAATACTTTTAACTATGTTTAATGTGTCTATATTTTTCTTTTTCAACAATACTATAGTCTGAATACCCATTTCATTAGAACTTTTAACTTTATCAGAATTAACAGCCATCTCTTCAGCTATATTAGATGCCTTATCTAGGAAGTTTCCAAGTTCCTTAATCTTTGATAACGATCCCTCCGTTTCACTAGCTTGCGAAGTTGCTCCTCTTGCTATTTCATCTATAGCTTGAGCTACTTCATTTACAGACATTGCCGTTGTTGAAGATATGTCTACTAAATCGGTAGATATACTATGTGTACTATTTGATATATGTTCAACATTTTTTATTAAATTTTTAATTTTTTCTATCATATTATTAAGACCTTTGGATATTAATTTTATTTCTGTCTTTGTCTTCAATTTATTTTTTATAGTAAAGTTACCCTTTCCAACTTCATCCATAGTCTCTACTATTTTATTTATAGGTTTAGTTATTCCAAATGATATATATATACTTATTATAATAGATACTATAGTTGTTAATATTCCTACGATTAAAGATATCTGGTAAATAGAATGAGTCTCACTTTCCATTATTTTTTTATCAAATACATTTATTATCTGCCACCCTATTGTATCGTTGTTATAAAATGTTATGTATTTTTTCCCTTTAAACATTTCTTTATCATCTTTTGATTCATACTCTATGCTTCCCTTTTTCTTATCATATATTTGTGCTCCCCATAGAGTTTGCTTTAAATCAACTCCAAGCTTAGATTCATCTTTATAAAATGCTATCTTGCCTTCATGATCTCCTATTATAATATCTGTCCCATTTCCTAAGTCTATGCTTTTTGTCAACTCCCCTATGCTATCAAGTAATATATCTACTGCCAAAACTCCTTTTACATTATCGTTACCATCGTATAATTTCACTGATAATGTTATTACATTTTTGTTTGTAATAGCATCTACATAAGTTTTTGACCAAACAGGCTTATCACTAGACATAGCGTCTATATACCATCCTCTTGTAGTAGGGTCAAATCCTTCTGGTAATTCAACATCAGGATAAGTCTTCATAACTTTATCAGGGCTTCCTATATAAACCATTAATATATCCTTATTATTATGACTAAATTCTTTGAATACTTCTAATACACCCTCGTCAGAAGTTTTTCTAACAGCTTGATTTAGCCCTTGAAATATCTTATACTTATTGTCTATTTCTAAATTTAAATTATCATTTAATTGTCTTATAGCAGTTCGACTCTTACTTAGTTCACTTTGAGTTATTATTTGAGCTGCTTTATCATATGAGAAATATCCAACTAGTATCATCGGAAGTAATATTAATAATACAGAAACAGAAATAAGCCTAACACTTATCTTATTGAAGTTCATCTAACTCCCCCCTTTAGTTACTATAATTATACCACTTTTGGTTAATTTTGAATATTCTGTTATTGCTAAATAAAAAAGAGGATTAACCTCTTTTAGTAGTTAATCCTCTTATAAATTTCATATTATCAAATAATTTTTCTACAAAGCTTTCAGCTTCTTCGTTATCTAATAAGAATATTTCAGTATTAGACTCTAAATCTTTTCCTTTTGATTCACAGTACTCTCTAGCTTTCTCAAGTAAAGCTTTTTTATCTTCTTGTGATAAAGTGTAATCTTTAAAATCTACTATTATGTATTCTTTTATTTTTTCATTTTCATTCTCATAAAAGCCTATTTCCATGTGATATATCATCCCAAATAAGTTTTCAAATGTTTCTTCTCCTCTATAAATAGGTACAGCAGGGTTTGATTTTATATAACTAGTTGAAACAGCTATTTCTTTTCCTAAAGTTAGACTCATTATTATCCCTCTTTCTACATATTTATCAAAACAATTACCATATATGAGTATTATATCACAGTGCTTATAATACAATCTATATTATATTTTATGGATTGATTTTATTTCTTTATATCTTTTACCTAGAGTACTTGGACTTACTTTGTATTTTTTAGCTATAGCACTTTGAGTTACATTTACACCATCTTCTTTTTTAGCATGGTATTCAACTGCTGAAGCCCATCCATTTTCAGTTCCTTTTACTTCATTATTATTCTTATACTCTTCCCATATAGTTAAAGCCACTTCTAAATAAGCATCTTCTATATTTTCTTTTATAAGATTTTTAACTTCACACTCTTCTTGTGAATCGTCTGTTTTTTTAGTATCTGCTTGTTTTTCTATATTATTCTCTTCTATATTATTCTCTTCTATATTTTTTTCTTCTGCATTAGAAGCTTTTTTCTTCTCTTTTAAATATGTTCCTATTTCAGGATCTATTAGTTGTTGTATATACTTGTAGAATATATTTGTATTATATATTAAGAATGTTTCCATATGTTTATAAACATCTTTATTCTTTTCATATATATTGTTAATATCCGCTACTATAACATCCTTAATTTTTTCAGATATAGATAGTACAGTATCTATAAACTTGTTAACTTCTACAACATTAGCCATTCTACCTATTATTAATTCTCCAACTTTTAAATCCTTTAATACATTGATATCTTCTATGTACATTTCTTTATCAAGTATTAAGTCTTTAAGTACAGCTTTATCTTCTTCTATGTTTAATATTTTATATATAGTTATATAAGACTTTAATTTGCTCTTTAATATATTCTTTTCTATTACATTTAATTTATTTTTATTTTCTTCAAAGAATGATATAGCTATAGTTTTATTATCGCTAGTTATATAATCTTGAAGATAGTATGTATTAAAGAATGAATTGAATTTAGAATTTATTTCTTTATCGTCTACTATATAGAATTTATGTTGTGCATTAATATATTCATCATAGAATTTATCTTTTCTAGAATAAGCATATAATTTTTGAGTTATACTTATATCGTGCTTTTGTGAAAAATCAACTTTTTGTTTTAGCATAGAATTTTTTTTATCTTTATTTAAACAGCATTTTTTATATTTTTTCCCACTATTACATGGACATAAATCATTTCTTCCTACCAAGTTGTGTTTCCTCCTTCATATTTTATTCATTTGTTTTTGTTAATATACAATATTGTATTATATCATTGTTTGTTAAAACATTCTACAAAATCACTTTATATTTTTGTTATATTATTAATATTCCTTAGTATATATTTCTATAAGTGAATGTTAATATCCTTTTATTGTTTACTGTAGATAAAAAAGAATAAAGAGTAGACATGGATTTTGTCTACTCTTTATTTTTTTAAATATTATGTTACAATTCACTCTAAATTAGGCAATGGTACAATTTTGATTTTATGTGTTGCTTTTTCTGAATTCACTTTTATATCAACCTCCGCAGAACCTATAGATGAGTCTTTAAGTGCCTCTACATTGTATATAACCGTATAATTCTTTCTTTGTTTTATCTTTGAAGTTTCAATTTTTATTATTTTTCCTTCTGTTGTAATATTAATATTAGAAAGTGAATTGCTAAAATCAATGTTATTTTCATCTATGCCTTCATATATTTTTACTTTGTCTTTAGATATATTTATTGTATCTTTATCTTTATCTTGAATTTCTAAAACTATATCCTGATTTTTAACATTTTCAATTTCTGCACCTAGACCTATTTCGAATCCTTTTACCAAATCAATCTCATTATTTAGTTGGAATTGTCCATTTATAAACATTCCTGTTGTTATTTCAACTTTACTTTCTGCTGTAATTATATCTACCTCATCTATATTCTTAGATACTGTACTTTTATCTACATCTTCATAAATTATTGTTGCATTTTCTAAATTATAAGTTCCTTCCTCTTCTGCTGAAGCTATTACTTTAATTTCAAATTTTTTATCTTCAATAGATGGTACATACTTAGTTTTATCTGCACTTAATTTATAAGTAATAGAACCAATATTCCAAGTTATCGTATTATCTATAGCAGTAACTCCGCTCGGAAGGTTATCTTTATCTATTTTTATTCCTTCAGGTAAAGTTTCTGTAAATGTAATATTATTAATTACATTTTCATCTGATAAATTTGAAATAGATGAATCTATATTTTCAATGTCTTTAGGTTTTATGTTATAAGTTATCTCAAACTTTTCATCAACCTCAACATTATTCTTACTTATTGTTCTATCAAACTTAAATTCTGCTTGTTTTCTTTTAACAACAGTTATATTAATTGGATTAAATTCCTGTTCTCTATTTGCTTTTCCATCAAAATCAGTAAAAGTCACTTTTGATTTACCGTCTTCACTCAAAACATAATTTCCTGGTTTTGTAGTGCTTAAATTAACCTCAACTTTTATTGAACCTCCTGAATATTTATACACAGTTTCACCATTTTTTATAACTTTAGTATATTCTATACTAGGAATATATTTTATAATTTTTTGCCCTGAAATAAAGTCATTTTTCACATATTCAGGATACTCGTCTGTTATTTGTATATTAGTTAAAGATATCTTATCCTTATATTCTTCGTCTTTCTTGTAAGTGCCTATAGCTGGTATTTCTGATGGTGGTTCAATTATATATTCTATCGTAAAATCATTGTTTTCTAGTACTTTATCTCCTTCAATAATACGCTTAGATATTGTAAGTTCTGTTTTTGCTTCAACTGTAAATGCTCCATATATACCTTCTCTAGTAACCTTACCATCTTTTCCTGTTCTAAACGCAATATAGTAATCACCTGTTTCAGATGGGAATTTAACTCCCTTATTTCCAGTGAATATAGTTTTAGTATATTCTCCAGGCGAATTATCTTTAGATGGATAGAACCAGTTTGCTTCAACTTTTTGAGAACTATCATTAACTAATCCATTGTCACTATAAACCATTTCAAATTGAGCTCTTCCACCCCAATTGAAATACTCTAGATAAATAGGATAATATTTATCTGCTTTTAAATTATATTTATTTGCTTTAGTTCCAAAAGTTGAACTTTGTACTTTTAGCATATCTACAAAAGCCGTTGTTTCTCCATCAACCGTTATATAACCTTTACATCCATCGTCTGATTTTACTCCAAAACCATATTCACCATCTTTTGGAACTTTGATGTACCCCCAGAATTTTGATGCTTCTTTATAGTCTAAATTTTCATTTCCGCTAGACCAAGCCACATCCATATTATTCATGAATATAGAATTCGTATCCCATCTTTTACTTTTAGTTCCATCTTTCTTTGTATATTCTTCCCATTTACCATATTCTGATGAATTTGATGAATATGTTGCAGGTTTATAAGTTGTTCCATCAAACGGAGCTTTAAAAACCAAATCTGGCTTATTCCAATCTGATTCATTCTGCATAGCCTTCATATGGCTTACATCATAGCTTCTTTTATTTAAATAACCTTGCTTTTCTTTAATTACATCTTCATTAATAGTTTCTTTATTTAAGTCAATGTCAATCCATCCATCCGGTGGCATATCTTGAGGTTTTTCTGATGTTTTTATAAATTGATATTCAAAGAAATTTACATCTTCTCCTTTAACATTTATATCAGCATAAGCATCTCCTTGAAGTATTATAGATAAATCTTTTTTATTAACTGTTTTATATGGATTTTGAGAATTAATATCAAGTTCATCTCTAACTCCGGAAGTATCTCTCACTTTTATATTAACTTGTGGTAAATTTTTATTTATATTATTAACAACAGCTATAGCAGTTCCTGTATTCCCTGCTATATCTCTAAATTCAAATGTAAAGCTTCCGTTTTCTGTGAATGTATAAGTCAATAAACCATTATTATTAGTAACTGTAACATTCTCACTTGGTACAAGTGTTGCTATAACACTTTCGATCGTCGGATCTGTTGTGCTATAATTAATCGTTGCTGTTGGAGGCGTCTTATCTATATTATTTATCTCTAATCTTCCTATATCTGATTCATTTTCATACCCCTCATATACATCTTTTCCTCTTGCTTCAATAGTGTTATTTTCAGTTATCGCAACTGGACCATTATATGTTTGCCATAATCCATCTTTACCAACTCTATATTCTTTTATCTTAGGATTATCTTGATAGTTAATAGTTACTGTTACATTCCCATTAGTTGGTGTTTGAGGTGTGTATCTAAAAGTAGGTGTACTAAGCTTTGTAATCTCTTTCAATCTAAAGTTCACATTGGTATATCCTCCCCCTACAACTACATTTTTTGCTATAGTTTGAGATCTATACCCTGGTTTAAAAGCTGTAATCTGTGCCTGACCTGCCGGAATACCTTCTAATCTATATCTACCATCGTTATCTGTAAATGCAATTGCAATACCTTCTCCTGCTGATACCTTTGCTCCCGCTAATATATTTCCATTGGTATCACTTACTTGCCCTTCTATTGTAGCTGTGCTAGAGAATTCCTTAAAGTTAATCAGTAATTTTACAAAGTCAATTGCATAGCCATCTCCTGTTCTACCATTCCTATCATCATCTATTTTTACAGATAAACTTCCATTTGATACCAACCCCAAGTATCTATCTGGAATTTTAAAAGTAATCATTTTCCCTCTTGGTCCAGATTGATCTAGGGCATTGATTATCTTTTGTAGTTCTGGAATCTCTATATCATTTAACCAAACCTTATAATTAATATTTCCACCACTAATTCCTTTTGCATTTCCAGGCTGAATATCGTCTACAAACATTTGCAAAACAGCACTTCTAACAACCATTCCATTTAAGTAATTATCATAATTTAAATTTATTGATTGTACTTTATTAGGTTTTATATAGATTTTATTCTTTTTTCTACCAACATAGTTACCATTTCTACTTGTTTTTTCAGTATATCCATCTCTATTAACTCCAGTAGACTTATACCTGCTATTATAATCGTATCCAGATACTACCATAATTTTATCTAATCCATCTGGTTCATCATTTGGTGTAGCCCACGGAAAACTATGAACAGATGTGTCTTTTCCAGAGAAAGGATTGAAGTTCAAATCCCAACCAAATCCAAAATTATCAATATCACCTGCTCTGATCATTAATTGAGCTTCATCAGTATCTCTCTTAACAGCTTTCTCTAAGCTCCAATCACCATTTTTATCATCATATTGAGCATAAGAAGTTTTCGGAAAGATTATAAATAAACTTATTATTATATTAAAAATTAAAATAACACTTGTTATTTTATTAAGCTTTCTTTTCACATATGCCCCCCCCCTTAAATAAAATTAGTATTAAAATAAATCTTTCAAATTACATTTTCATCCATTTATTTAATTATATGTAAAAGAAATTGCAAATACAATAAATGAATAAAAAAAACTCAGAGATTTAAATCTCTGAGTTTTTTTATTCATTTTTAATTATTCTAATTGTAAGCGTAAAGAATAGACGGATACGTATCTGTAACTTTCATTGTAATTCTTGACACTCCATCTATTTGTGCATAAGATGAAAAAACTCCTAATTGACTTAATGTAAGTATAAATACTCATGCTAAACTAAGTATTCTTTTCTTTTTCATAAATGCTCTCACCCTTTCTTATTTTGGGTAATTTCTAAAATAAACTTCATCTTCGATAGTAACATTATATTTATCTCTTCCTATTTTTTCACCATTAATTATCACTCTAATTCCTTTACAATCTTTATAACTATTAGAAATAGGCTCTATTTCAAAAGATTTTATATTTATATTTTGTGTTAGAGGTGAGTTTCCGAAGTACAATGTTTTATATTGAGATTTATCTAATTCTGGATACTCTTTAAATTCAAAAACTAAATCCTTTGTTCCATTTTCAAATTCAATATGCTTTACCTCATTTTTTTTATCATCTTCTAATATACATGAATTATCTTTACCTTTTATACTATTTATACCCTGACTTCCTCTAGCTTTATCTATAAATATATTCATAGCATTTTGAATTTCATCTTGAACCGTTATTTGATTATCTGCCCTAAAGAATGTTTTATAGTTTGATATAAAAAATAAATTTATTGCTCCAATTACTATTGAAGTTATAGCTAATACAATTAGTAATTCTATTAATGTAAATCCTTTTTTATTTTTTAAGATATATCTCATTTTGCAACCTTTCTTTATTTTATCTTTTCCCACTCACTAACTTTTATAAATTTTGATAATGAAATTTGATCTTTACTCTCTTTTAAATTGCATAAAACCTTTATTTTTTTCTTTCCCTCTTGATCAAATAAATTTTTTAATTCTTCATCTTGAGATAATTTATTTAGTATATAACTATTTAATTTATTTCTTCCATAATCATTACTAAATTTTTTAGATTTATCATCTTGTATACAAATATTTCCTTTAGCAATTATAATTCCTTCAAAATCAACATTTCCTGATATATTAATATCTCCACCTGCTATTATTATTCCTTTTATTTTTTTATTTCCACCATTTAATGTATATCCTTTATTTAAATCAATATAAATTATTTCTCTATAATCTTCTTTTTCATCTTCTTTTTCATCATGGCTTTTAGGCTTTAACATTTTATCTATAGCTATTTTAGGAAAAGTATAGTTTTCATTACTGTCTAAAATTGTTTTTATATCTTCTTGTGGATTTCCCATTGCATTCACATAATAATCATACTCTATTTGATTCTTCTTAAACCTAGAATCATAAGTAGTTGGATTATCCTTATCACCCTTAATATTTTCTTTATCTATATATGCTCCAATACTATATTTAACATCTTCAATATTTATCTTGCCATTACCAAGATTTAAAATATTGTTTCCTGCATTAGCTTCACTTATTAACATTAAGTATTTTTTTCTTTGTTTGTATAAAGGATTAGAGTCATTCTCCACTTTATCCATCAAAAGCAATGGTGAAAAATACTCGAATTTAATAATATTTGGATCATATTTTGCATGTATATTCTCGTCATAATATACATCTGAATAAGCTTTATAATTTCCTTTTACAGATACACTTTCTCCAGTTTGATAGTATTCATCTCCAATCTCTATATATGAAGTTCCTGCTATAAATGTTCCTTTATATTGGGGATCATACCACTTACCATTTCCTTTTCCAGTTATTTCAATAGTAGAACTATCCGTTCCTATACTATCATTATTTATAACTATACCACTGCTTTTGTCATGAGTTGTCTTTTCATTACTTCCATCATTAAATCCATAATAACTACCATCAATATTTATAGTTGCATCTTTTCCATTTAGTTCTATATCATCATAGGTATTTACATCTCCATTTATAGTTATATTAGAACCTGTATTTCCATCAGGAATAGACAAACTATTGCAAAATATTTCTCCATTATTTACAACATTTATAGTGGAATTATCTTCTCCAGTTTGAAGATATGCTCCTGTTATTATTTTTCCATCTACATTTAAATTTCCTGACTTATTGTCATATCCTACTTTAATTCCTTTAGTTTTAATATTAGGATTTTCTTCATTTCCATATGCATATATGTCACCTTTTACTTCTACTTGTTCTCCTTTTACTTTTATATCTTTATCTGATAATAAGGCTTTTGTCCAAAGCACATTTTCCGTAAATTCTTCTATTTTTTTATTTGAATAATCTTTATAATAATCAGGTATTTCTATAGAAAATTTACTTTTAACTCTTTTTTCAATACTATCTTTGACACTAGTGGATTCTAGAACGAGTTCAAATATATTATTACCTTCACTTATATTATCAGATTTACTATATGGAGTTTCACTATTTATACTTACAGAAGATGTATGAAAACTTTGAGAATCTTTTAATTTTATAAGATGATTATTTATATAATCTTTGTAACCTTGTTTATCATCATAGCCTTCTGCAAACCAAAACTGCATATCCTTCTTAAATTCTTCTTCATTATTTATACTTCCATCCCTATTTACATGTGTACTGATTTCTTTAATTTCTTCATATTTGGTGTCCCGCATATCTTTATCTTCGATTTCACTCATTTCATTTACAAGTTGTTCTATTTTATTTAGTTTTTCATCTACTCTTTTTTTACCTTCCGTAACACCTTTTTGTACTACATCTTCTATAACAGCATAGGCTTCTTCAAGTCCTGATTCAGCTAAATAAAAAGATTGTTTTGATTTCATATCAATTTTTTTCATTCTTAAATTCATGATACTTGCGGATAATATAGCAGTACCTAAAATACTAAGTACTGAAAATGTCATTAATACCATTATTAAGGTAGACCCTTTTTTATTATTTAAAGTTTTTCTTATCATAATATCTACCCCTAATCTATTTTTCTTAATCCTACTAGCTCAACTAAATCATGATTATCATTTTTCTTTTTAACTTTTATTGTAATCTTAACAAGCTTGTTATTTTGTTCATATTCCTGAACTATTTTTTTTATTTCAAAACTCTTATAATTATCATCTTCTATTATTTCTTCATCTGGAAGCACTATATTTTCCGAATCCGAATTATCCAAATCAGAAAATTTAACCCGCTCCATATACTTTTGTGCTAACTGATTTGCAATCATCTGGTTTTCTGAACTCTTATTTACTTTTATTGTATTTACAAAAAAAGACGATAATGGAACCAAAATGATTCCAAGTATCGCTAAACTGACAATAAGTTCAACCAATGTCAAGCCCTTATTAGATTTTATCATTTTATCACCTTAACAGATCCATGCTTATTAACTACTTTTACTCTAGGATTTTTAGTATCTTCATAATCAACATTTACATTTAATTTTAAATTTGTTTTGTTAATTAAAGATAGATTTATACCACTAGTATCTTCAGTGCTATTCCTTTTATTACTTATAATATTAAGATTTACAGTAGTTCCCTGTGGATCAAATTCTATCATATCATTTTCATAATCTTTAGGATAAGATTCTCCTTGTGTTTTATATTTGTAATAATATTTTTTATCAACTTGAATTATTTGGAATTCTACATTTTCAAAGTTTTGATTATCTGCGTATACATAGCTTCTACCTAACTTATCCATAGCCCTTCCCATTATCACAGTAGGTAAATCTGAAGATATAGGCTTTACAGTCATAATAAAGTCATTATTTACAACATTATCATTTTCATTATATTCAGAATATCCACTAAAAGGAACAAACGGATCATCTTTTCCATATCCATTATCAAAATCCCACGTTAAATACTCTTCGTCCTGTTCATGAATTTTGGGAACAGAGTAAAAATCTAATGCAATACTTCCTGTTATGCTATTTTCCTTAGTTACAATTCCTTCTTCATCTGTATTGTTTTCTTTGGATTTAGATACTGAAATATTATTTATAAGTATCTTTTTATCGTAGGTTTCTATTCTTTCTAAAAAACTGATTAAATCTTTATATTTACCTTTATAACTAATTGTTGCAGTCATTTTTTCAGTTTCGTTTGAATTTTCTTCTTGATCTTCATTATTTGCTTCATCATTCTTTACTTTTTTATTACCTTTATATTCTTCTGATAGACTTTTGATTAAATAATCTTTATCTTTTTTTTCTTCTTTTTTTACATCAATTTCATTAATATCTATCTCAGAAAAACTAATCGAATTCCCTTCTAAGTTCGATTCTTTAAGCATTTCATCTAGAATCACTATTATTTTTTCTTGATTTATACTTGGGAATAAAGGTTTTGTCATAGACTTTATCTTAGCATTTATAATTTTAAAGTTTTTATATACTGGATTGTTCTTAGATATTTCTAATTTGACTCTTTCAACCTCAGCTTTTTTATCTATTACCTCTTGCTCAATATTATCAAGCTTTGTAAAATGTGGGCTTAATATAAATTTATAATATCCTCCTATAATAAGCATTAACCCTAACACTATTAACATAATTTTTTCTCTTTTACTTAATTTCACTACCTTTCACCGCCTTTCAAGGTGCACTTTAAGGCAAATGTGAAGTTCTCAGATTCATCCGATTCTTTGCTTATATTAGATATATGTACAGAATTAAATATATCTAATTGCTTTAAATTATATTCAAGCTCTCCTATAGATGTTCTATTCATTCCTACTCCCTGTATATTTACATTTATTCCATCTACACTCATAGACTTTAAAAATAAATCTGTAGGTAGTTTTGAAGATATCCTATCCATTAACATAGTATTGATTTTATCTGCCTTATTCATTTCTATGTTAATATCACTTACTTCATTATAGTATTTTTTCATGATTTCTGTTTTTGTTTTTTTCTCATTCACTTTAGCTAGCTCTTTAACTACTTTTTCTGAATTTAAATAATCTTCATACTTTGATTTTTCTTTTTCTAATTTTTTAATTTTCATATTTGTATATACCGTAAATCCACCCATAGATATAATTAATATAATTATGCTTGAAATTATTAATATATTATTATTCTTTGATTTTTTATTTTGATTTATATATGGTGAAAAAAAGTTAAAATCTCTCATAACCATCTACCTACTTTCGTATAATTGATCCTATGCAGTTTAAATATTGATTCAGATTTATATCTTCTGCTTCTTTACCAAGCTTTATATTAGACATTTTTTCTATTTTTACAGCTTCAATATTTAATTCTTTTTTAAAGTGATCTTCTAATCCTTTAATCTCCGATCCTCCACCATATAAATATATTTCTTCTATTTTATTTTCTCTTTTTGTATTTTCATAATATCTAAATAATCTTCTAATTTCTTGTATCCAATTATTAACAGAGTCTTTTACTACATCATTTAACATTTCTAATGAAATAAGACTATTGTTATTGTTTAAATTAGAATTTTCTATTTTTCTTTTTTCAGCTTCTTCTAAAGATATATTAAGCATATTTGCAATATTTATATCTATTTCATTACTTCCAACAGGTATAACTCTACTAAATTCTAATATCCCGTTAGAAATCATATTTAAATTCATGTGATTATGTCCTATATCTATAACAGCAACAGTTTTATCTAAACTGGAATTTTCATCATTAATAGTAACCTTAGATTTACATAATTTAGATACAGCATTTGAATTCATATCTAAAGCTACAGGAGTTAAATTTAATTCTTTTATCAACTTCAAATAATCTTCTGCTATTGTTTTCGGAAGTGCCGCAACAATTATTCTTCCTTTTTTAATATCTTCTTCCATAAAAGTCTCTAAGATTTTGTATTCTATTATATAATCATCAAACATAATAGGTAAATACTGTTCTATCTCAAACTTTACCATTGTATCCATTTCTTCTTCTTTTTTAGCAACAGGTAGTGTTATTTCTCTATTGATGATTGATGTACTCTGAACTGTACAAATTGTCTTTTTAGTTTTTATTTTTTCACTATGTATATATTTATTTATCACTGACTTTAAATTTTCTATATCAAATATCTTTCCATCTCTATACGAGTTAGAGGGAGTTTCTATTTCCATAGCTTTTTCAACTGATACATTATTTTTACTTTGTTTTCCTACTACTATTCTTATATTTTTACTTCCTATATCTATAGACAACACTTTATCATTAAACAAGTTATTCCCCCCATTAATCTAGCTTATTGTTTTGAGTATATACCAATTTATGATTTCATCTCCATAACAGATTGTTATAAAAGCTGCCATGGCTATAAAAGGCCCAAATGGAATGAAATCTTTTCTACTTTTTATTTTAAGATATATTAATATCAATGAAACAACTGCCCCTATAATAAAAGATAACAAAGTTATTAAAAGAATATATTTATATCCCAAACTAAATCCTAACATCCCCATGAGCTTAATATCACCACCACCCATAGCGTTAGTTATTAATGCAATAATTAAAAACAATCCCCCACCTATAATTAGTCCTATTAATCCATTCAAAGAATCACCTTTAAAATTATGTACTATATGTATAATAAAACTCGATATAATTCCAAATATTACAATTTCATCAGGTATAATCTGATGATCATAATCTATAAAGCTTATAACTATAAGAATACTTGAAAGAATTGCATATTTTATAAATAAAATGGACATACTAAATTTTAGATATAATATTAAATAAATTAAAGCATTTAGTAATTCAACAGTAGGATATCTCCTAGATATTTTTTCACTACAATATCTACATTTACCTCTTGTCCATATAAAGCTTATTACTGGGATTAAGTCGATGGGCTTTAGATTAGTACTGCATCTTGGACAGTGAGATGGTGGAAATGAAATTGATTCTTTTATTGGTATTCTATATATACATACATTTAAAAATGAGCCTATAAGAAGGCCTAGGGTTAAAATTATGAAGTTCATAAGTTTCTCCTTTAAAAATAATAGGAAGTGATTAGCCATGGGCTAATCACTATTATAAAATATTAATATTGTTATATTAATTTGCAAATATTCCTGCTGGTGTTGGGAAAGCAACATTTGCAGCTGTTCCATCAGTTACAGTAATATCTCCAGCAGTGCTTATCGTAACTACAAAATTCGCACCTGCATTAGACATCTGTGGTGTAGGTACAGTTTGAAGATAATTTTCTAACTCCGCTTGATCCCCAGCAGGGCTAGCTGCACCTACTGTAATAGTAGATGCTGTTGCTGCAGGTACATCTATTTCTCCCTGTGCTATCAATACAGCAACTGAATCTGCTATTGTTTTAGCATTAGTAATATCAGCCTGTCTTCTTGCATCATTTGTTATCCCTCCAAGCCTTGGCATTGCTAAAGCTGCTAAAATTCCTAATATTGCAATAACTATAATTAACTCTATTAAAGTAAAACCTTTTTTATTCTTTAATTTCTTTTGAATAGCTCTTAACATATTTTCACCTCCTTTCAAATAAAATTATTATATTTTCATCTACCACAACTCCTAAAAATGAGACTTATTAAAATGTTAGCTACTTTTGGGTTAATATTTTACTATGATACTTAGGTTGAGACGTTGAAATATATGTTAAAAACTTCTTTTGTCTGACCGTAAGGGAGTTTAAGAAGTTTTAATATATTTCATAAGGCTCAGCCTTAGTATTATTAAAACATTGACTAAGTAGCGGTATTTTAATAAGGTTCATTTTTCGATTAACCTCTCTCTAGATAAAACTAAAGCCAAATAATCAAACAATTTCTGCTCAATACTTGGCGGTCGGTTGCACCACTAACTCCATATCTTCCAGGTGCCCAACTACAGAAAATACTTCACAGTTCCCATATATTATTGTATCGTATTCATCATATCAAACATAGGCATTATCATAGCTATAACTATAAATCCAACTATACCACCCATAACAACAATCATAATCGGCTCAATCAACGTCGTTATTTGCCCCAATGCTGTTTCTAGTTCTTCATCATAAAAATCAGCTGTCTTCTCAAGTATTTCATCAAGCGAGCCTGATTCTTCTCCTATTTTTATCATAGAAGTAACCATCGGTGGAAATACTCCTATCTTCTCAAGAGGACTTGCAAGGTCTATACCTTTTCTAACCTCTTCTTTAGCTTCAAGTATTCCTTTTTCTACAATTATATTTCCTACAATCTTTGCTACAATCTCAAGTGCCTGTATTAAAGGTACTCCACTTGATAATAATGTAGATAATGTTCTTGTAAATCTTGATGTAATTATCTTTTGTGTTACTCCTTTAACTATAGGTATTCTGAAATTTATAATCCCTATTAACATTTTCCCACTTTCACTTTTAGCATACTTTATTATACCATATATTCCGACAAAAAGTGTCAACAAATAAATATACCAATAGTTTTTTATACCATTACTTATGCTAAGAAGTATTCTAGTTGGAAGAGGTAGTTCAACTCCACTACTTTCAAACATTCCTACAAAAGTCGGCATAACAAATGTTAATAAAAATGTTACTACCCCAACTGCTACTATACTTAATATTATAGGATATGCCATAGCACCCTTTATCTTGTTATTAATTTTATTTTCTTTTTCATAATGAAAAGACATTCTTTCCATTATTACATCTAAGTTACCACTTACTTCCCCGGCTTCTACCATATTAATAAGTAGTTCTGGGAATACATCCTTTTGTTTTTTAAGACTTTCGGAGAATGTAAGTCCCTTTTGAACATCATCATGAACATCTCCAATAACTTTTGCTAATTTTTTATTTTCAGTTTGAAGTTTCAAAATATCTAAACAACTTATTATTGTAATACCTGCATTTAATAGTGTATAAAACTGTCTACAAAAAATCGCTATATCCTTCGTTTTTATTTTTTTAAAATAATCTCCAATTCTTATCTCTTTACTTCCTTTATCTTCTTCTACTTTCATAGGATAGTAATTATTTTGCCTTAGCATTGACAAAACTTCTTCTTTTGAATTCGCTGTATACTTTCCCTCAATCTTCTTACCCGATTTATCTATAGCACTGTATTTATAATTGGGCAATATATTCACCCCCTATATATATCTACTGACCATATCCTTATCTACTGCATAAGTTAATAATGATTCTTTCGATATAATTCCTTTCAAATATAAGTTCCTTAGTTCATTATCCATAGTCTGCATTCCAAATTTTGTCCCTGTTTGTATGGATGTTTGTATTTGATGTGTTTTACCTTCTCTTATAAGATTTCTTATTGCCGTAGTTGCTATCATCACCTCAAGAGCTGCAATCCTTCCACTGCCATCCTCTTTTTGAATCAATTGTTGAGATACAACCCCTTCAAGAACTGCAGATAATTGTACTAATATTTGATCCTGTTGATGTGATGGAAAAACATCTATTATTCTATCTATAGTTTTAGCAGCACCTATAGTATGAAGTGTTGAAAATACTAAGTGTCCTGTTTCTGCTGCTGTTAGAGCTATTGATATTGTTTCTAAATCTCTCATCTCTCCAACTAATATTACATCAGGATCCTGTCTTAAAGATGCTCTTAAAGCATCTGAAAACGACTTAGAATCGGTACCTATTTCTCTTTGATTAACTATACTTTTATCATGTCTGTGAAGATATTCTATAGGATCTTCTAATGTCAATATGTGAGCACTTTTGTTTTTATTTATGTAATCAATAATTGATGCTAGTGTTGTTGACTTTCCACTACCTGTAGGTCCTGTTACAAGTACAAGACCTCTTTGTTTTTTAGCTAGTTCTTTTATAACAGGTGGAAGACCTAATTTTTCCATACTTGGTATTTCTAAAGCTACAGATCTTATAGCCATGCAATATGTTCCTCTTTGTTTAAATATATTTACTCTGAATCTTCCTAATTTATGATATGAAACTGATGTATCTAATTCTCCTCTCTCTTCTAATTTTTGAAATTTTTCTTCATCTAATATTTGCTTTACTAAATTCAAATTATCATCTGGTAACAATATCTCTTCACCATACTTACTAAGTTCTCCATTTATCCTCATAACAGGTTGAAATCCAACCGTTATATGAAGATCTGATGCACCTAATTCTATTGTTTTTTGAAGTAAATCATATATATTCATATCTATCACCTAATTATTATTATTGTATGCAACTGTCATAAATTCTTCAAATGTAGTTGTTCCATTGAGTACAAGTTCTTTACAATTATCTCTAAGATTAACCATGCCCTCATCCATTGCTACTTTTCTTAATTTATCTATACCTTCATTATTATCTATTGATTCTCTTATATTTTTACTCATATTCATTATTTCATGAATTGAAGTTCTTCCTTTGTACCCTGTATTATAGCATTGTGCACACCCTTCACCTCTATAAAGGTTAGTGTTATCTCCTATATTAAGTATCTCTTTTTCTTTTTCACTAGGAGTATATGCTTTTCTGCAGTTAATACATATTTTTCTAACAAGTCTTTGAGCTATCGAGCCAACTACAGATGCTGATATAAGGTACGGTTGTATTCCCATATCTATAAGTCTAGTTATTGTAGATGGAGCATCATTAGTATGCATTGTGCTTATAACAAGATGTCCTGTTATTGCTGCTCTTGCTGCAATTTGAGCAGTTTCTGCATCTCTTATTTCTCCTATCATTACAATATCCGGGTCTTGTCTAAGTATTGATCTAAGTCCATTTGCAAAAGTTAATCCCGCTTTATTATTTACTTGAACCTGATTTATACCATGAAGCTTATATTCTACAGGGTCCTCTACTGTAATTATATTCTTATTTATTTGATTTAATTCTCTTAATATTGTATATAATGTAGTAGTTTTACCACTTCCTGTAGGACCAGTAATTAATATAATCCCATTAGGATTATCAATCAATTTATAAAATCTCCCTAAATTCCCCTCAGTAAAACCTAGCTGACTCTTTGAAAGTAAGAATGAACTTCTGTCCAAAAGTCTTATAACTATTTTTTCTCCAAATACAGTGGGTAGCACCGATATACGAAGATCTACTTCTTTTCCATCTATACTGATCTCTATTCTACCATCTTGCGGAACTCTTTTTTCTGCAATATCCATTTTTCCCATTATTTTTATTCTTGTGACTATTGCTGAATGAGTAGTTTTTGCAGAATTCATAATTTCCTGAAGCTGTCCGTCTACTCTAAATCTTATTCGAACATTTTCTTCGAATGGTTCAATATGTATATCACTTGCTTTCGCTTTTATTGCCTGCTTTATTATAGAATTTACAAGCCTAACAACAGGGGCATTATTTATATCATTTAATATTGCTTCATCTAAATCATTTATGTTATCTACCTCATATTGTTTTTTAAAATCTTCTATTGCCTTTTCAGCTATTTCTTTTCCATAACATCTATCTATTGCATTTAATATATCATGTTGTGAGCATATACAAGGCTCAATATCCATACTTGTAGCTATTTTGACATCATCTATTGCAAATATATTAAGAGGATCTACCATAGCTACCATAAGCTTACCTCTTTGTTTTCTTATAGGAATTAACTTATACCTTCTTGCTAAGCTTTCTGATATTAATAACGGAACTTCTTCATCTATTACAAAGTTCTCTAAATTAATATGTGGTATTCCCAATTGAAACTCTAGTATTTCTATCATATCTTGTTCTGTTATGATGTTATTGTCTATTAATATTTGCCCTAATTTTTTTTTAGAACTTTTTTGTTCTTCTAAAGCTTTTTCCAATTGTTCTTGCGTTATCTTTCCTGCCGATATTAGAATTTCTCCTAATTTAATTTTTTTGTATTCCATAACCAAGTCTCCTTGTTATTTAATCTATATTTATCTGCTTTAACTCTTTTTCTCGTGGCATTCCTTCAATAATTAACATATCATGTGACTTAATATCTATATCCAATCCATAGCTTCTCATATACTCGATTTCTGCATTTGGATCATTTACATACTTATTTAAAGTATCAGTATTTCCTATAATCTTTATTTCATAAGGCTGAACTATAGGCGTAAAATTTACGTTTATATGTCTTCCTGCTAAAGCAATAGCACTATATTGACTAACTCTTTGATTATTTATGGATATAACTTCTCCACCATGCTTTTTTATTTGATTGATCAATCTGACAAAAAAATTATTTGTTTCCATCAAATCTCCTAAATTTATATCTTCTTTTGTATCTATTTTTATTATCATACCCGAGCCTTGAACATCCTTATATCCTAAAGTCATTTTTAGATTATCTATATTTTCTTTCATACTTTTCCCTAATGGGTCATCTATTTTATTTTCTTCTAATATCTCCAGTTGATTGTTTAACTGCTCCTTCTTAACTATTAACTTTTTATTTTCCTGTTTAACTCTATTCACCTTATCTATTATCTGTTTATCAAAGAAAGAAAGTTCTCCAACTGTATTGTAATTACTTTTAAATTGAATTCCAACTCCCATTCCCAACACTAAAGAAAGTATTAATATATGTATATAGGATTTTTTCATAATTTTAACTCCTCAAATTTGATTTACTATTCAATATTATAATACATCAAATTCTCTTTAATTTATACAAAAACTTAACAAAATTAACACATTATAATAAAAAACTTGTAAGTATATAAATATACTCACAAGTTCTTTTATATTAATTTAGTTTAAATTGTTTTGTTACTTCCTCAAGTTCTATAGCCATATTTGATAATTGTTCAGCAGATCTTGTTATTTCATTTATTGTAGCAGATTGCTCTTGACTAGAAGCTGCTACCTCTTCTGTATTAGCAACCGCATCCATTGAGATACCTTCTATTTCTCTAGCAAATTCCATAACCTTCTGAGATTTTTCAGTCGAATTCCCTATATTTTCGCTAGTTATAAGTAGCTTTTCCTTTGTTAAATCAAATCCATCTAGTATATGTACTAAATAATCTGATACCTCTGTTACTATAGCTTCTCCTTTTTGTGTTTCTTCAGCCCCTTTATTTATGGCTACACTAGCTCTTTGAGTATTTTCTTGAGTAGCTATTATTAAATCCTTTATCTTATCAGATGATTTCATAGATTCCTCTGCAAGCTTTCTTATTTCATCTGCAACAACAGCGAACCCTCTTCCACTCTCTCCAGCTCTAGCCGCTTCAATAGCAGCGTTTAAAGCTAATAAGTTAGTTTGATCTGCTATATTGTTTATAACCTCTAATATATCTCCTATCTCTTTTGACGCTTTATCCAAACCAGTCATAACATCAGATGTATACCCAACACTTTCTTTTATAACATCCATTTGTGTTATCATGTCCTTCATCTTTTCTCTACCTTGAAGCGCTAATTTACTAGTTTCATTAGCATTGTCAACCACATCTACAATCTCATTTTTTATGTAATCCATAGATGTTCCAACTTCTTGTATATTATTCAATACATTATTAGTAGCCAAAGATTGTTGTTCTGAACCCTGAGCTATATCTTGAGTTGATAAAGCTATCTGTTCAGAAACCATAGCTGCTTGCTCTGTTGAAGCTAATAATTCTTGCGAAAAAGATGATACACTAAGCGTAACCTCTTGGATTTTATTAGTTATTCCGCTCAAATTATCTATCATATTATTAAATCCTTCAGTTAATACTCCAATTTCATCATTAGATTTTATATCTATTTTTTCAGTTAAATCTCCATCTGATACTTTTTTAGATACTCGAACTACTTTTTGAATAGGATCTATCATTTTTCCAAGCATAAATATTATTATAAATGAACTCAGAACAAATGTTATTATAGCTACAATTATAGATTTTATCATTGTACTTCTAATAGCAGCATGTACATTTGTCATAGATATACCTATATCTACCGCACCTATATGCTCTCCATTATTATATACAGGCATCAATACATCGTACACTGGTATAGTATCTTTATACATAAACTCCGATGTATATTGCTCTCCATTTTTAGCAGCTTGTATACTTCCCTCATCGGATAGTTGCATTCCTATTCTATCTTTTTCACTATGTGCCGTAGCCTTTAAGTTTTTATCTATAAAAAGTGCAAATACTATGTTATCTTGTTTTACAATTTTATCTATTCCATTTTGTACATCCATAGATTTTTGTATTTTTTCGATATTATTGGCTATTATACCAACTTGAACTATGCCTCCGTTTGATAATCTAGTCGCTCCATATTTATAATAGTCATCAGAAACCTCACTTTTTCTTATATCCTCTACAACTCTATCTGTGCTTCCATCAAGTAAAGGTTTAACTGCATGAGTATCAGGATATTTATAACCTATATTTTCAATTAAATTTGAGTATATTATAACCCCATCCTCATTAGTTACATCAATTTCAGAAACTCCTGTCTTTTCACATACTTGTTTTAAATATTCATTTGATATATCATTCTTGCTTCCAATTATATAAGCCACTGATACTATTGTATTTCCTAACAATTTATCAATCTGTTCTGTTGCATTACTATTTCGTTCTAATTGAGAAGTTATTTCTTTTACTAACCCTAGTCCATCTTCTTTCAACTGTTTTTTCATAGATTCATCTATTGTTTGAATAGACAAATAGGTACTTATAGTTAATATTGTCATTATAACTAATAATATAATTGCTGTTATCTTTGTTTTAATTGAATTCAAGTTAAAATTAAATTTAATTTTCATAAATCCTCCTTCAATCTTATTATTTTAGTACATTTTTTAACAAATTCATTCATTTTACTCCATTATTATAACACATTTCTCCATTTTATTTATTTTTTACTTATTCAAATTATACATATTTTTACTTAAATTTTCAAAACAGTACTATAGTCATACTAAAAAAACACCCTTTTAGGACTTTTGTCCCAAAAGAGTGTTTTTTAAACTCTAAATTGCTCAACCATAAGTTCAAGTTCTCTAGTCCTACAAGAAAGTTCTTGTACTGAAGCTGATATTTCTTGTATACTTGCTGATTGTTGTTCACTAGATGCAGCAACTTCTTCAGTGCTAGCAACCGAATCCATTGCTATAGCTTCTATTTCATGTGTCACACTTTCTATATTTTTAACTTTTTCATTTGATAGATTGATACTTTTATTAGTCTTGTATAATTTTTGTTTTGTTATTTCAAATCCATTTAATATACCTTTTAAGTAATCCCCTACTTGAGTTACTATAATTTCTCCTTTATTTGTTTCTTCTAATCCTTGTTGTATAACTTCAATAGCCCTCTTAGTATTTTCTTGATTTGATAATATTAACGTTTGTATCTTATCTGCTGATTTAGTTGACTCATCTGCAAGTTTTCTTATTTCATCAGAAACCACAGCAAATCCTCTGCCACTTTCTCCTGCTCTGGCTGCCTCTATAGCTGCATTTAAAGCCAACAGATTCGTTTCATCTGCTATATTATTTATAACCTGTAATATCCCTTCAATTTCTTTTGAAGCTTTTTCAAGATCCTCCATCACACTAGATGTATATCCAACATTTTCTTTTATTGTATTCATTTGATTCACCATATCTACCATTTTTTCTCTTCCTCGAATAGCTAATTCACTTGTATGATCAGCATTATCTACGATATCTTTAACCTCATTCTTTATATTATCCATCCCACTTGCAACTTCTTTTATATTGTTTAATACCTTTTCAGTAGATTGAGATTGTTTTTCTGAACCAGATGCTATACTTTGAGTAGATATAGCTATTTGTTCCGATACAACCGTAGCTTGTTCAGTTGATAAAAGAAGTTCTTGAGAAAAATCTGTTATATTAGATGTAGTTTCTTTTATTTTTGTAGTCATAGTTCTTAAGTTATTGGTCATCTTATTAAAGCTAGATGCAAGCATTCCTATCTCATTACTACTATTTATATCTATAACTTTAGTCAAATCTCCATCTGCTACCTCATTAGATACTTTCATAACTTTGTTTAATGGTTTTAACAGTCTATTTAACAATAAAATTATTATTCCCGCACTAAGTACAAATGCAATACAAGCTACTATAATAGTATTCATAACCATCTGTTTCTTTACACTTTCTAAATTCTTCATAGATATTCCTATGTCAACAGCGCCTATATGTTTCCCTTTATTATAAAGAGGTACTAATACATCATATACCCAAAGTCCTGGTTTATACTCAAACTCCGAAGCGTGTTCATTTCCGTTTTTTGCGGCTTCCTCGCTTCCTTTATCAGTGAATACTTCTCCTATTATTTCTTTATCACTATGAGCTATAGCTGTCAATTTTTTGTCTATTATAGTTATATATTCTATTCCTTCTTGTTTTGCTATTTTTTCTATTATTTTCTGATTAGACACCGAATCTTTTATATATTCTATTTCATTGGCTAGTATACCTATTTGAAGTATATTTCCATTTTCAAGCTTTATAGCTGAATACTTGTAATAATCATTTGAAACTGAGCTTTTTCTTATTTTTTCCACAATTTGATGTTCACTACCATTAATTAACTTAGAAACAACATGATCCTTTGGATATACAAATCCTAAATTTTCATCTAAATTAGAATATATTATAACACCATCTTGATTTGCTAAGTTTATTTCAGAAACATTGCTGCTTTTAGCCAATTCAACTAAATAATCATTAGATATCAATTCACTCTTGGCAATTATATTACAAATAGACATCATATTGTTTTCCAATAATTTATCTATACTATTTATAGTTTCATTATTATTTTCTATTTGTAATATTATCTCTTTAGCAAGCTGCGTTCCATCTTGTTGTAATTGCTGTTTAATAGATTTTTGTGTAGTTCTTATAGATACAAAACTTAACATTGCTATTATTATAAGTACTATTATTAATAAAGCGCTTATAAATTTAAACTTTATAGAACTGCATTTGATTTTCAATTAAATCCCCCCCAATTCCCATTTAATTATCTATATTCTAACATTCTTTGTATTAATTGTCATTGTTTGAGATTTATTATAATTGAACCTAAAAAAATACACCTTTTATATAAAAGGTGTATTTTCTTTATATTTTATATATATTTATATCTTCACCAAAATTATCTACAATTTCATTAAATTCAGAAACACTCTTAGTAAGATTCTTTATTTCTTCTGTATAAGTTGTTACACTAGAGCTCACTTCTTGAGATGATGCTGAATTTTCTTCTGCTATTGCTGCTAATGATTCCATATTTTCAAAAATTGACGATATAGAATCCGTCTCTTTTTGAAGATGTTCAGATGTTTTTATCATTTTCTTAGCTACATCCTTTATTTTATTGTTAGCAATACTACTCTCTGATACAGCCATATTTAATTTATGGTTTTCTTCTTCAAGAACCTCAAACTCAGTTCCAACATCCAATACCAACTTTTCTATTTCTCCCATAAACATAGATAAATTAGAATTTATATTACTTACTGCGTCTTGAGATTGCTCTGCAAGTTTTCTAACCTCTTCTGCTACAACAGCAAATCCTTTTCCCATTTCCCCAGCCCTTGCAGCCTCTATAGAAGCATTAAGTGCCAATAGATTAGTCTGATATGCAATTGACGCCACTATAGATACTATATCAGTTATATTCTCTGCTTTCTTTTGAAGATTAACACTATTTTCCTTAACCATTTCAAAGCTTTTTAATATGTCATTTAATTTATCAGTAGTTGATTTAACATGAACATATCCTTGTTCTATTCTCTCAACAGACTTTTCTAACTCTTCTTTATTCTCATTCTCCATCTCAGATATATTTTTTATACCCATTATATTATCATTTAATAAGCTCACCGCATTCTCAGTTTCTTCGGCTTGAGTTATAGCTGCCGTTGCAACTTGTTCAACAATTCCAGATATTTCTTCTGAAGTATAGTCCATCTTATTAGCTATAGAAGTCAACGTTTTGCTAAAAGTATTCATTTCATCAGTAACACCTTTAAAGCCTACAAAATCTTTTCTTATTATGTCCTTGTACTCATTAAATATATCATATACATCTTCATACATATCATTTGATATGATTTTTCCACCTTCTGCATAGTTATGCTCCTTAAGATTTTCAAATTCATCTAATATAAATTGCATAGGCTTATTCATAATTTTAGATCCTACTGTAAAACTTAGAAATGCTATAAAAGGATATATATATGTTCCTATATTTTTAAACATTATATTAACAGGCATGCTAAGCAATATAAATATTAAAAGAGATAACAAAGAGGTTTTTATATGTATATCTTTTATAAATCCAAAAGACATCAATTTATTTATTTTATAAGTCTTTTTAAAATGTATATTTTCTTGAAATACTATCTTAATTTTAATCTCAGATGAACTTTTTTCAACTTCTTCTATCTGTATTTTTTCATTATAATACTTTGCTGCTCCTTCAAGTAATCCTAAGAAGTAATCAAACATACCTCTCTTTGATCTATAAACAAATATAGCTTCATTCTTTGATATGGGTGTTAAATCAAGTCCTGGTGGCTTAGCTCCTGGGATTCTCTTTACAACTATTTTATGTACATCGTTCATAGACTTTAAAAACTGATATAATGTATCATGTCTAAAAAAAGCTGGATAGTCATTAGTAAAAGTAACAATATTATCTATACCTATGCTCTTCCATATACTTTTTTCATCTAAATTAACCTCTTTAGCTATATTCTTAACTATATTAAATACAATAGAATCATCAACATCTTCAATAGGTGAAAATGTCTTTGTGCTGCTCACATTGCAATCCTGCATCGCTTTATCCACAATATCGTCATTATACATTTTTCTGCATGTCTTAAGCCAAGTTGATACAACCGTCCCCTTCATACAATATCCCTCCATTTACTCCGAATCATTTATATAATCTTCAAGTTCTTTTACTCTTTTCTCGAGTAAAACTATCCTTACTAGTAATTCATCTTTATTTTCCTCTTTATTTTTTAAAAACTTTATTGCATAATACCCAACCGCAACAGGAATAATCATTATTATCAATAATATAATTATGTTTATACCGCTAAACAATAATGCCATACCATTTTTCTCCTATTCAAACTGTATTTTGAATATAATTTTATCATTTTTTTAGCAAATTGTATATCTTATAATCCTTTTATTAAACTTAATTATATTTTTATACAATTATGTGTGATTTTTTCATTTTTTGAAATATAATAAATATAATAAGTATTATAAACGTTTTATATATTTAGAGTTATAAATTTAAATACATAATTTTATTATTTAAAAGGAGGCTTTTATTATGAAACAAGCTTATCTTAAAACAGAAATGTCCCAACACGAGATGATTCTAAATCAAATGGGCGGTCATGTAAAGATAATAAAAGGTATAATGTGTTATGTTAAATTCAATGTAAAAGATATTGATGTTGAATACGTATATCATATAAATAACGTAAACAACTACTTTCTGCAAAGAATTTCGCCATATCCTATGAATATAGGAACATACGCAAATAAAGATGAGATACTAACTGTTATAAAACACGATATAACACAGTTTGAAAATGCATCAAATTCTACAATTTTTGAAAAATTTATAAATACAAACAAAAGATTTGCCGATACAGGAAGGCATTTTGAGGATTTGTACCTTTACTACAACATCCCCCACGAAATGTTCAAAAAATTAAATGATAGTTTAGATGAAATAGACGATTATATTAAAAATCATACAATTCAAAGTAAGAGAATCTATTTTGAAAAAGATCCAGATACTCTATAACAAAGTCTTTCTTTGAAAATTTTTTAATGTAGGCTTTTTTGAAATTCGTAACAAAAATTTATAATTATCTACTCATTATAGAAAAATACCTCCTTACTAATCTAAGGAGGTATTTTTCCTATTTAAACTCAAGTATTCTTTCTTTTATCTTAACCTTTAATTTTTCTATCTTATCGAAATCCATATTAGTGATATAATATTTTTCCATTAAATCATGTTCTTTTTTAGCTCTTTTTATATTCTCTATACCATCTTCTAATAGTTTTTCTATCAATTCCTTATCATATGCTAACTCATCTTTATACTTATCCAATATATCATGATTTACACACTTATCTAAATCAACTAACTTATGATTATTTTCTTTAAACATCTCGCTTACAGTAAGAGCTACATCGATATCTTTAATCCATATAGTCTCAATTTTGTCTTTGATTAAAGGCGTATGATAAACTTCTACATCAAGACCTTTCAGTATAGCATTTTTATATACTTTCTCAAGTAGTGTAGATTTTCCCGTTCCCATATCTCCTTTTATATAATACACATTAGTTGCATCATTAAATAATGTATCAGTATGTTCTATAACACCATTAGGAGTTATGGCAGTTCCAAATAAATGTCTTTCGTATCCCGCCTTTTCTTTAAACTCCACATTTCCTAATATCTCATCAAGTAACTCTAAAGTTATGCCATTAACCTTTCCAAAATCCATGGCTTCTTTATACTTAACAACTACGTCTTTAAGTATACTCTCTGCCGCCTTCAAAAACTTGTATGATCTTGTGAATAATCTTCCAACTTCTTTATTAGTATTTAGTATGTCTTCTCTATTTTCCTTTATCTTTTCAAGATCCCAATACTCCCCTAGATTTATAATTTCATCTACTGCACCGGGATTTTTAGGGTCTACTATGTGAGGAGCAGTTGCATCTCATATGTAAAAGCAAATTTTACCACTAATTATGCCAACTGCGCTAACCCTATAATATACTATTTATATAATCAAACTTCATTTAATTTTGTGATTTATCTAATTATTTTTTTCTAATATTTCCTTTATATTAATTATTTCTCCTTCAGATAATTTTGTAGCCTCTTTTACCAAAGATATATCCATACCAAGCTTTAATAAATTCTTAGCAGTTTCCATTATGCCTTGCTGTAATCCTTGTTCTAATCCTTGTTGTATCCCTTGCTGTATACCTTGCTGTATACCTTGTTGTATTCCTTCCGTTTTAGCTTTGTTAAGTGCACTGACCTTGTCTTTTAAGATTTTAGATCTCATCTCGTATATCATTCTTTGTTCATCATCATTACTAATCCTTACAAGTTCATCTTTTGCTTCTTTTATTTCTTCTATACTCATCTCTAATTTTCTAACCTTTTCACTTTCAGGATTCTTTAAAAATTCAGTCCAAGCAACCAACATATCCTTTTCATCACTATTTTCCTCAAGCTTTGGTATTTCTATAAAATGTATCTCCATTATGTCCGTTAGTTCTTCGTTAGTTTCCTTTTCTTTTAATAAGTATCCATTATGAAATCTACTATTTTTAAGGTATTTGAAATTTAAGATATTTATACATATAGTTCTTGATAAAGTAGAATAATTATCACCTTCACCAAGTTGTTCTTCATACAACTTGCTCCAATAATAAAGGCTTCTTTTTATCATGTTGTATTCATTCTTTAACTGTATCTCTATATTTATTATTTCATTATTACTTGTTGTAGCCTTTACATCAAGTCTTGAAAATTTATCTTCTACAAAGTGTTTTTCTAAATCTGTATTTTGTATTTCAACATCTTTTATTAAATGCTTTGGTTTAAGTATCGCATTTAAAAATGATATTAGTATTTTGGGATGTTTACTTGATCCGAATATATTTTTAAATACGAAATCTATTTTAGGGTCTAATAAGCCTTTCATAAACACACCTCCAATTTATCTATTTATTAATATTATATACTATAAGTATGTATCTTCGTATAAAAACACTTCATATTTCAATAAGTGTTTGTAATTATATGAGGATGTTGACTTTATAAAATATGAAGAATATCAAACAAAACAAGATATCTATACATTAAAAAGAAATTTACATACATTTAAACAAGGATAATTTAAAAGACTGAAAAATTTATCAGTCTTTTTTGTTTTAAAGAGATTTTTTTAATCTTTCTAAAATCTCATCATATATATACCCCCTATTTCCTTCTGGAAATTTATTCATTCTATCTACAATAATTTGGACCAAACTATCTTCCATTAATTCTCTAACTTTTTCTTTATCTTCATAATTTAATACAACCTCAATATTCTTACTCATATAACTCACTCCTATCTCTAAAAGCTATTAATAAAAACACTTGTCCTATTCAACTAATCATAAAAAACTAATCATATTTTTCTAAGTTTCGTAATATTTCATTTAATATAAGTTTTTTATATCAAATGAGGTGATTAACCTGTATAAAGTTGCTATTTATTCTCGCAAGTCAAAACTTACCGAAAAAGGAGATTCTATCCAAAATCAAATAGATTTATGTAAGCAGCATATTAATAATAAATTTAATACTTGTGAGTTTATTATTTATGAAGATGAAGGCTATTCAGGAGGAAATTCTAATAGACCAAAATTTCAATTGATGATTGAAGATGCAAAAAAAAATAAGTTCGATATATTAATATGCTATAGATTAGACCGTGTAAGTAGAAATATATGTGATTTTTCTGGTATTATAGAACTTCTTAATAACCATAATATATCTTTTATCTCTGTTAAAGAACAGTTCGATACTTCAACTCCAATGGGAAGAGCTATGATGTATATAGCGTCTGTTTTCGCTCAACTAGAGAGGGAAACTATAGCAGAAAGAATTAGAGATAACATGCTAGCTCTTTCAAGATCAGGAAGATGGCTAGGAGGTCAAACTCCTACTGGATTTAAGAGTGAATCTATAGTTTACTATGATCTAGATATGAATAAAAAGAAAATGTATAAGCTATCCCCTATAGAAGATGAATTAAATATGGTTAAGAATTTATATAATAAATATATTGAATTAAAAAGCTTAAGTAAACTAGAAAGCTTTACACTACAGAATAATATAAAAACAAAGAATAATAAAAATTTTGATAAGAGCTCTCTTAAATCAATACTTACTAATGCCGTATATGTTGTAGCTGATGAATTGGTATATGATTACTTTAAGGAAAATGATTGTGATATAGCTTCTCCTAAATCAGACTTTAATGGGAAATATTCAATACTTACCTACAATAAACAAACTAAAAATAAAAAAAGTTCAACTATAAGAAGAGATAAATCAGATTGGATTATTGCTATAGGAAAACATAAGGGTGTAATTCCATCTAATGATTGGGTCAAAGTTCAGTATTTATTAGAAGAAAACTCAAAAAAAGCTCCTCGTTTAAACACAGGCAGCGTTGGTTTGATAACACCTTTATTGATATGTAAAGAATGTGGCTCAAAAATGAGAGTAAGTGTATATAGAAGAAAAGCAGGTACCTACTATTATTACAGATGTCTGATGAAAGAAAGGTCAAAAGGTACTAGGTGTAATGTAGCTAATTTGCTAGGCTCTATGGCTGATGAAATGGTTATAGATAAGATAAAGAATATATCACTAAACCAAAGTAACCTCTATAACAAATTAAATCATCATAAACAGAGTATTAATAGTGTTTACAAAGAAAATGTAAATAAAAAAGATGACTTAGAAAAAGAGTTGAAATTATATGAACACAATATATCTAACCTAACCTTACAAATCTCACAAAATCAAAATTCTTCAGCCAGTAAGTACCTGATTAATCAAATTGAGGAGTTTGATAAGAAAATAAATCAAATAAAAAAAGAACTTGCTTCTATAACAGAAAACAAAGAGATTACATTATTGAAAAAAATCAATATAGATTCATATGTACAGTTATTAACAGATTTTTCATCTAATGTTGATATTCTAAGCTTCGAAGAAAAAAAACGATTTTTAAATGAATTAATAGATAAGATAACTTGGGATGGTAAAAAACTAGAAATATATTTACCCAAGAGTAAAAACACAAAATAAGAAATCAACCGGAGTATGTAATTAAATGTGTGTAAACTTCATATTTAAGTTTAAATTTTAAAATATTGTTTTAAGTGTATCTCAGGGTTATGTTTTTCTCTGAAAAACTAGTCCTTTTAATATTATTTACTTTTATTCAGCATAAAAAGTGTGCACCTTCCTTTATAGTAACAATTTTAAATCTTACATTATCACCATTTTGAGGAATTTTGCACACTTTAAATTATATATCCAACTAGTCTATCTGCTCATGCACCTTTACTCTAATATAGGTACTTCCACTACTTTCAAATCATAATTATTTTCTTCTAAATTATTTATTTTAACAGTACTTCTTAAAACAGAACTAACTGAAGCCTTTTGATCTATATTATATTCTAAAATATAGTGATTTTCAAAAGTAGTGCTTTCAGGTATTTGAATTTTTAATTTCTTTTGACCTGATATACTTCTTAGATCTACAATAGTCTTAATTTCTTTTACTGATTTGTTTAAAAGACTTTTGAAATCTTCTTTTCCATCACTATCATACTGAACTTCATATACCTTAATATCACCACTTACTGGAGAAAGTATATCACTGTTACTGTCAACTTTATAAAGAGTAAATTCAGCCTTGTCAACATACTGATCTAAAGTTAATCTAATGTCTGGATTTTTATCATAGATTTTAAAATCAATTGCTGAATCAACTGAAAAACCTTCTGCTATATATAAATTTTTCTGTATTTCTTTATTTACAAACATTCCATGCTTGAATATACGAGCACTTTGACCTAATTTAAATTCTACGGTTTGCTTAGGATTATCAAAATTCAACTCAAAATTTCTAGTATTACTGCCGTTAGCAATAAATCCACTTGGATATTGTACTGAAACTTCATATTGTCCTGAAGGACAAGCTTCTAATGATATAAATCCATCTGTATCAGTATTAAAGCTTCCATATGGTTTCCCATCTTTAGTGACCGTTACTGCAGCCGTTCCAAAAGATGTTTCATCATTATTCAATACTTTAACATCAATTATTCCTAACCTTACTGAAATAGGATAGCTATAATCAACCTTTTGAGTTTCTAAATTACTAAAGTTAGAAATCTTATAGCTTAAAATATTATTCACAATATGATTTCCTTTTTCTTTCAATTTAAACTTAAAGCTGTTCTTTTGCACCTCGGGCTTTGGATCTGGACTAAATATAATATCTTTTAAACTCCAACTATCACTGCCATCTATTTGTATAGCATTTTGATCATAGTTCATAGAAAAGTTTATATCTTTAATTCCAGTATCTAAATTGTCACTTGTTTTTTTCGTAGCAGCTTGTAATTCAACTGAAGCTATATCCCCAACTAAATATTTTTGTTCCTTATCAATACTTAGATTCAATGCAGGAATTTCTAGATACTTCAGTGTACGTCTTTCTTCAGCTATAGCTCCCTTAGAATCTTTAACTACAATCTTAATTGTAAATCTCTCTTTATTTCCTATTAAGCTTTGTAATTGTTCTTTAGTTATTACTACATTTACTGGTTTATTATTCTCAATATTTCTATCTTGAACTGAATAATTTTTAACCTTTTTATCATTTATATATACATCGCCACTTAAAAGGTTCCCATCTATATCATCTGCAATAAAACTAAATTTAAGTTTTTCTTGAGATTTAGATATGATTTTATCTTCCTCAATATTTATAACTCTTAAAGTTGGCGCATGATTTGCACCTTTTGATGCTTTAAATATAGTATTAAGAAATAATCTTTGTTCTTCTTCTCCTCCAGGCTTACTGTGACCAGTACCTGAATAAGTTATATTGCCTTTTGAAAAAGTATAATAATAATTTCTAGGATGATATCGTCTAGAATAAAGAGTATACCAAGGCACAACATCCTCATCTTCTAAATCTAACTGCCAATATTGGTCATGAGTTTCTGCAATTACTAGTTTTTCTTTCAGTTTATAAGGATATTCTGTTATTAAACCTTTATTAAATTGATAAGTTAATTTTGTCCCCCATGCTCCCCAATCAATATCTGCATTTCTTCCCCTCATTTTAGTTTTTCCTGATAATGTACGAATATTATTAAATCCTATATCATCTTTGAAATTTTCTGTTATATTCGGAGCAAAATCCAAATCTCTACCATCTTTTGACATTATTCCTGTTGTATCATGAGTAAACATTACACTTTGACCAGTATTGATAAATTCTCTTACACCATCAATAGCAGGTTGATTATATAAATCTTTCCAGTTGTACTTATCTGCAAATCCAAATATAATCATATCATAATTACCGTTCAATTGAGTTTCTCTTCCATCGGGAAGTTTATTTGGATAGTATTGATTAAATAGACTTACAGGCATTTCTGTTACATCAACATCATAAACATCAGTATTTAAAGGTGGTTCGAATTGCTTATTATTTTTTATACTCAACAAATTCGTTTTATTAGTAAACTGATGATGAACAGGAATAATCTGTAATACTCTAATCTTAATCTTGTCTCCTTTATAAGCAGGATAACCTATTTTATAAGCCTTAGCTTTTGTTATATCATCCTCAACCTCAAGCTTCCACGGCATTAATCCAGTAAATTTTTCAGATAAACGGTAATCTAGTATAAACCCTTTCCCGTTTAATTTTGGTTCTGATTTCTTAACCATTTCATCTTGTTTAAATAATCCATCACCATTTATATCTAAATACAGTTTTACTGTCATAGAGTTAGGATTATTATCTGTTATATTCAAATTTTCTAAATTATATTTAAATTTCATAACTTTAGTATCATTATAACTATCAGGATCTTGATGATCTCCACCATATTCTTTTGGTTTATCTATAATTCTAAAAATAGGTTTTTTTGTACAACTATTATATAAATCTTTTATGTTTTCTTTTGCTATATTTGAAGTAAGATGAACATTCTTTCTTCCTGTATTTGTTTTTAAATTGTTATATAGTTTTGTATTTTTTAATGAGTTAGTTGAAAATATGTTATCTTTTATAATAATAAGTTGCCCTGAATCTATAAATTCAATAAGCTCTTTTGCTCTTTTATCTGTAATATCATTATTTCCATCCCCACCCTCATTTTCAGTATACGTTGGGGTTCCATTATTTCCTATATAAATCATATCGTATTTACCATTTATTTTATCTACCTTACCTATAAACTCACGTATTGACATTTGTTCAATATTAATTTTTTCAGAAATCATAGTGAACATATTTGGGGTTAATTCAAATTTTCTATTAGGCTGAATTTCTAGAACATTAAACTTTTTAGTATTTGCAGTAATCACACGAGCATCTGCCCAATCTGACCAGTCAAAATAATTATCATCAACATCATCTACAACTAACTTCAATTCTTTTATTCCACGAACATCAAGATCAATATCTTCATGTTGTGTACCACATCTAAATACTCCACTTTCATAAATTTTGTTTTCATCTCCATATACACTAAATCTAATTGATCCCCTTGGATTTCCCCATTTGTCTCTTCCTGCCCCATCATCTAATCCTATTGTTGCTTTAAATCTTTTGCATTCACTATTTAAATCATATATAATTGTTGAATTAGCATGTGTCCCTATTCCTTTTTCATAAGTTTTTCCGTTTAATTTAATTGGATTTCCTATAATATTTTTATTTTTCTGTACAGTCCTACTTCCTGTAGTTGCAGATTTCCAATTCATATCACTTAAATAGGTTATAATTTCATCATCAGAACCAACGGATAAGTTATGAGTGTTATCACTTAAAGGTTCAGTTTCTCCATAGATTTGCATATTTGAAGTACAAGACAAAATCATTATAAATACTAAAGCTAAAGAAAATAATCTTTTCATTTATATCCCCCCGATTATATTATAAATTCAATATATATATGTTCATTATATTCTAAGTATTGTTGTATTAATTATACACCTATTCCCCAACACTTTCTAACAAAAAAAGTATATTTTTCTATTTTATAATATTTTTTCCATTTACACATTTCTAATATTGACAACCGTATGTATAATCTTGAAAAAGGTCAAGAACAAATAATGAAAAAATTAGATGCTACACATGATTAGATTGTTAACAATACAGGAAGTATAAAGAATATAAATATAACCCTTAGTAAGCTTAGTGAAGACGTTGATTTTCTAAAATATGAAGAACATCAAACAAATCAAGATATCCACATATTAAAGAGAAACTTTCATAAATTTAAACTGCAAACAAAAGACTGCCAAAAATCGACAGTCTTTTGTTTACAATTTAAATTTATTTATCTGTACTTCCATATCTTTTGTCATACTATTTAAGTTTTGTATTGTATCTGCAACTGTATCTATAGATGCACTCATTTCTTCAGAAGACGCTGCAATTTGTTCAGAGGATGCAGACACTTCTTGTGCAATAGAAGAAGAGTTTTCTATTTTTTTTATGATGTTGTTCTTTTCTTTCTCTATACTTGTAGATGAAACATTAACTGCTTCAATTTTGGGAATTACTTCTTCTACAGATTTAATTATTTGTTTAAACGAATCAATTCCAATATGTATAACTGTGCCTTGATTAGTTACTTCATTATTCATTACATCACTAATTTCAATCATACTTTGTGTACTATCTATTATATTTTTAACCAAATCATTTATATTTTTTGATGACTCCTTACTTTGAATTGCAAGCTTTCTTATTTCATCTGCAACTACTGCAAATCCCCTTCCTGATTCTCCTGCTCTAGCAGCTTCTATAGCAGCATTTAAAGCAAGTAAATTAGTTTGATCCGCTATATTGTTTATAACAATTGTTATTTCATTTATTTTATTTATATTATCACCCAAATCTGAAATTTTTGTTATAAAATCATTAAATGAATCACTTACTTTACTTACTGATTCTATTAAGGAGTTCATATTGTTATTGCTTTCATTAGCCATAGAATCGATACTTCTTGTATTATACTCTATATCATTTATAGATTGTACTATATGTTCTAATTCATTTCCAAACTCATTTAATGCTGACATAATATCTATTAAATCTTCTGCTTGTTCTGAAGTTCCAGTTGCTACATCTTGTATTGACATTGTAACATTTTCAGATGCAGATGCCATCTCATGTGAAACATTTGTTAAATTATCAGAACTCTGATGTACATTTTGAGATGTATTTTTTATACTGTGAATAAGATTAGCTATATTTTTTGTCATATTATTAAGTTCATCTGAAATAATCTTTATTTCATCTGATGAACTCACATTACAAACCGAACTAAAATCTCCAGAAGAAATTCTTTTAAGAAATTTTAAAATTTCTTTAATATTTTTATCAATAGAATTTGTAAAAATCATAGAAATAATAATTGCAATTAATAATACTATAATTGTAATTATTATTATTGTAAACATCAACTTATTGATCTGTTTGTTAACATTACTTTTTTCTACCCCTACAAATAGTATAGCTATGTTTTTTCCGTTTTGATCTTTTATTGGAATATATTTAGATGCATAAATTTTATCTAAAACATTTGCTTCTCCTGTAAATACTTCATTCTCATTTAAAACTTTATTTGCAACTTCTTCAGATATTTTTGTTCCAATTGCTCTTTCTCCATTTACTACAACATTAGTAGATACTCTTGTATCTCCTAGTGTTATTGTAGCTATTGAATCTGTGGATTTTTTTATTTCATCTACAAATTCAGTATCTCCATTTATTAATTTTTTCCCTTTATATAATTTATCTTCTTTTACTTCCCAATCACCAGGATATTTTTCTTCAATCAATTTATTTCCTAACTCTATATTAGAATTCAATTGTTTGTAAATATTATCATTTACAACTTTTTTTATCTCCGAAAACACTATGAATACGATAGTTGTACTTAATAAAAGCAATAACGAAATAACAATTAATAATATCTTTTCTTTAAATCCTAATCTAATATCTTTTTTCATAAGCTCCCCCCCAATTAATCCTTCCTTTAAACTTAATAATACAGGTTTTAATTATTTATACCCCACTTTATTAAATTCTAACATATTTTAATATCATGTCCAAACTTTATATCCAATATGAAAATTTCTATTATTTAAATGATTATGATTCTTTTTACTTACCTACTCAATTTCATAGTTTACCATTTTATAGAATTAGCAGTTGCATCAACCATGGCAACTTTAAGTGCAGGTATAACAATACCATCTATAGAATTATTATCTGATGAACAGTGATGATACTCAACATCATATCCAAGTCTTAGCATTTCACTTCCTATATTTTTCATCATAGAAGATTTACCTACGCCCGGTCCACCTTTTATGCAGAATATATGTTTTGCATCCTTTTGCTCAATCATATAATCATAGTAAGAAAAAAAACCATCTGCTGTGTTTCCCCCAGGAAACACTCTCTTAATTTTAGCTGTCATATTATCTCCCTCTTTCAATTAACATTCATTCTCATAACTCTAACCTACTTTTATTTTATTAATTTTAGTCATAATTTGTGCTTGTACAAATTACAAAAAACCTGCATCATAAGATACAGGTTTTTTGTCTTTAATCCAAATTATTAAATTTATGTTTTCTAGCCATATATACAGGTATTCCCAAAACAGTTATTCCTATACCTAGAACTGCATTCATAGGTTGAGAGATTATAGTATTCACTATAATGTATACACCTCCAAGTATAGCTATAATAGGTATTATAGGATACATAGGTACCTTATACGATCTTTCAATATCTGGTTTTCTTTTTCTAAGAATAAATACTGCAACAAATATCATAACGTAGAATAACCATATTATAAAGACTGTTAAATCTATTAATGGTCCAAAATTTCCAGTCATTATATATATAATAGAAAAAAGTGACATTAATATAGTTGAATTCAAAGGCACATTTGACTTGTTCAGTTTAGCTAAACTCTTACTAAACGGTAATTTATTCTCAACAGCCATTATATAAGGAACTCTAGATCCCGTTAACACAAATGCGTTTAGTGTTCCAAATATCGATATCATTATACCTGCTGTTATTAGTTTTCCTCCACCTGCACCGAATATAACATTAGCAACCTCATTTGCTGGTGCTGGAGTTGATGCTAATACATCTGCTGGTAAAACAAGTAGATATGCTATATTTATTAGAACATATACACCCATTATAACGAATAATCCTCCAACTATTGCTATCGGTAAATCTTTCTTTGGATTTTTCATCTCACCAGCTATATTCCCTACGCTTATCCATCCATCATACGCAAACATTATAGCCGCTAGCGCAGAACCAAGTGCTGTTACTAATGGCTTAGACTCTGGAACTACTGGTAAAAGTCTTGCTACACCACCATCACCTTTTATAAGTCCTACAATTATAATTGCAAATAAAGGTATTAATTTACCTACTGTAGCTAGTGTTTGAATAATACCACCGGTCTTTGATCCAAGCGAATTCATAAGAGTTAAAAAAGCTACAACACCTATAGCTACGGGTATTAACATATTATTACTAAGTCCTAATAAAGATATAACTTGTGTTGAAAACATTATTGCAAGTGCAGCCATTATAGCTGGTATATATACTAAAGTTTGAGCCCATCCTAAAAGATAACCCCATATATCTCCGTATACTTCCTTTAAATAAGTTACCATACCACCTGTTTTAGGTATTATTGTAGATATTTCTGCCGTTGTAAGTCCTGCTGAAATAGATATAAATCCTCCAAGTATCCAAGCTATTATTCCAAGTCCAGGTGTTGTCGTAGCCGAAAAAACTTGTGTAGGCATAAAAAACACCCCGGACCCCATTACCATTCCTACTACTATAGATAAGGCCGAGACTAGACCAATGCTCTTCTTAAGTTGATTATCCTGCATATGCACACTCCTTTTTACATTCTAAATATTGGGTAAAATCCGACAAATAATTTAGAAATTATTGTACCACAGGCAACAAATTAATACAAGTATTAATTGTATTCAATATTTTCTTAAAAAAAATAAGACCTTGGAATTCCAAGGTCTTAATCTAAAGTTATTTCATATCCATGTTCACTGTAAGTATTAGTAATATCATCCCATAAAATATCAAATCCTGTCTTTTTAAGTGAAGATACAGGTATTATTTTTTCATCTTTAAGTCCTAGTTTTTTTCTTATAACACTCATATGTTTTTGATACTTACCTCTAGCTATCTTATCAGCCTTAGTAGCAACAACAGTACAATCATAACCAAAATATTTTACCCAATCGTACATTGCCTTATCATCATTAGTAGGTTCATGTCTTATATCTACAAGAAGATATATACGACAAAGTTCGTCTCTCTCCTTTAAATATCTTTCCATTATTTTGCCCCAACTAGCCTTTTCAGTTTTTGAAACTTTTGCATATCCGTATCCAGGCAAATCTACAAAGAAAAACTCTTCATTTATTAAGTAAAAATTTATAGTTCTCGTTTTTCCTGGAGTTTGACTTACTCTTGCAAAATTTCTTCTGTTTAAAAGTGAGTTTATGCTAGAGGATTTTCCTACATTAGACCTTCCTACAAATGCTACTTCCGGAATTCCTTCTGCTGGATACTGATCTCTATTTACTGCACTCATCACTATCTCTGATGACCTTATTTTCAAACTATTCACCGTCCTTAATTAGAGCATGCTCTAATACTTCGTCCATGCTCTTTACGAACACAAACTCTATCTTTTTCTTTACGTTTTCTGGTATATCATCCATATCTTTTTCATTATCTATTGGCAATAATATTTTTTTAATTCCAGCTCTATTAGCTGCAAGTACCTTTTCCTTTATTCCTCCAACCGGAAGTACCCTTCCTCTTAAAGTTATTTCTCCAGTCATAGCTACAAGATTATTGACAGGAATATTAGATAAAGCAGATATAACAGCAGTTGCCATAGTTATTCCAGCAGATGGTCCATCTTTTGGTATCGCTCCTTCTGGTATATGAATATGAATATCTTGTTCTTTATAGAAATTTTCATCTATATTAAACTGTTCATACTTAGATCTTATATAAGATATTCCTGTTCTTGCAGATTCTTTCATAACATCTCCAAGTTGACCCGTTAAAACAAGTTGTCCTTTTCCCTTCATAGGAGTTACCTCAATAGATAGAGTCTCTCCTCCAACACTTGTCCAAGCAAGACCTCTAACTATCCCAACTTCAGGATTTTCCTTTATTGGTTCATAGCTATATATCTTCTTTCCTAAATACTTCTCTAAATTGTTCTTATTTACTCTAAGACTCTTTAATTCTCTATTTTCTACATATCTTTTAGCAGCTTTTCTACACACCTTGCCTATAGTTCTTTCAAGATTTCTAACTCCAGATTCTCTAGTGTAATAAGTTATTATATCTCTTATAGTTTCATCTGATATTTTAAGAAAATCTTCTTTTAATCCATGCTCCTTTATTTGCTTTGGAAGTAAATATTTTTTAGATATTTTAAGTTTTTCTTCCTCTGTATATCCAGCTACTTGTATAACTTCCATTCTATCAAGTAAAGGTCTAGGTATTGTGTTTAAACTGTTAGCAGTAGTTATGAATAAAACCTTTGATAAATCAAATGGTATTTCTAGATAGTGATCTACAAACTCCTTATTTTGCTCAGGATCTAATGTCTCAAGCATAGCTGAAGCTGGATCTCCTCTAAAATCTGATGCCATCTTATCTATTTCATCAAATAAGAATACAGGATTCTTAGTTTTTGCTTCCTTCATAGCATTTATTATTCTTCCAGGTATAGCTCCAACATAAGTTCTTCTATGACCCCTTATCTCAGATTCATCTCTGACTCCACCTAAAGAAACCCTTACAAATTTTCTATCTAAAGACTTTGCTATTGACTTTGCTATTGATGTTTTACCTACTCCAGGAGGTCCCACAAGACAAACTATAGGTCCTTTCATAGAATTAGATAATGTTCTTATAGCTAAATATTCAAGAATCCTCTCTTTAACCTTATCTAGTCCATAGTGATCTTCATCAAGTATCTTTGCAGATTCTTTTAAATCAACTTTATCCTTACTTTCTTTGTTCCAAGGAAGAGCAAAAATTGTATCAAGATAATTTCTGATAACTCCAGATTCTGCTGATGATGGACTCATCTTAGACAATCTATTTATTTCTTTTGATATCTTTTCTTTTATTTCTTTTTTTACTTTAATGCTTTTTAATTGTTTTTTATATTCTTCTATATCATCCGTTGTTTCTTCATCTTCTCCAAGTTCCTTATGAATAGCCTTTAATTGTTCTTTCAAGTAGTATTCTTTTTGAACCCTATTAACCTGTTTTTTTACTCTCAAGCTTATTTTCTTCTCTATTTTAAGTATATCAAGCTCTTCAATAAGAATTTTATATACTTTCTCAAGTCTTTCTTTAGGATCAAATATCTCAAGTAGCTCTTGCTTTTGTAGAGGCTTTAAAAACATATTAGATGCTATAGTATCTACATATCTGCTAGGCTCATCTATATCTGATAAAGTAAGCAGTATCTCTGGGGATATTCTATTACTTATGTTTATATACTCTTCAAATGAGTCAAATACATTTCTAATTAACGCTTCTACTTCTTTATCTTCCTTTAATAACTCTTCATTGTATATAATTTCTTCTAAAGTGGCACTGAAGCCTTTTTCATCATCTACTATCTCTTTTATCTTAGCTCTTGATATACCTTCTACCAAAACTCTTACAGTCTCTCCTGGTAGCTTTAACATCTGCTTTATCTTACATATAGTTCCTATATGATAAAAATCATCCGGTGTAGGCACATCAATTTCAGCTTCTTTTTGAGAAGTCAAAAATATAAGCTGCTCATCCACCATAGCTTCTTCTAATGCGTTTATAGATTTTTCTCTACCTACATCAAAATGTAAAACCATATATGGGAATACCGCCAATCCTCTAAGAGGGATTACAGGTAATTTATGCTCTTTAATACTATAATTTTGCTCCATATCATCACTCCTTTATATAAATATATACCCAATTTGTAATAAATACTATACCATTATATATTTACCATAATTTTTTTTCAATATAATCTAGATTATATAAATTTATTTATGGTTTAGTGTTATAATATTTTACATAATATTATCTTTGGAGGTATATATGCTTAAATTATTTTTAATATTTTTTAAAATAGGTTCTGTTACATTCGGTGGCGGATATGCAATGATTCCCTTGATAGAAAAGGAACTTGTCCTTAATCAAAAACTAGTATCAGAAGACGACTTCTTAGATTACGTATCTATCGCTCAAAGCTTCCCAGGTGCAATAGCTGTCAATATTTCTCTATTACTTGGATATAAATTCAATAAATTTTTAGGAAGTATAGTGTGTGTTTTGGGTACAATACTACCTTCTTTTATTTCAATATTAATACTTGCTTATTTCTACAATAAGAACGATACATCTTCTTATCTAAATGGATTTTTCTTGGGTGTAAGGCCGGTAGTTGCTTCGTTATTATTGTATTCTTTCTTTAGATTATCTAAAAAGGTAGAAAAAAATACGTTAAATATATTATTTCTAGGAATCTCATTTATATTAGTAACTTTTTTTAATGTTAACCCGATTTACATAATTATAATTGGAGGTATTTTAGGATTATGGATAAATTTTTAGATTTATTTCAAATTTTCATAGCATTCTTTAAAATAGGAGCATTCAGCTTTGGTGGCGGTTATGCTATGCTTCCATTTATAGAAAGAGAAATCATCAACAATAAGGGTTGGTTATCTCCCAAGGAGTTTTTAGATGTACTAGCTATATCTCAAGTGTCTCCAGGACCAATTGCCATAAATTCAGCGACCTTTATAGGATATAAATATTATTTTACATTAGGATCTATTTTTGCAACTCTTGGAGTCATACTTTTTTCTATAATAGTTATTAATATAGTTGCGCCATCACTTGAAAAATATAAGAATAATAAAAATATATCTGTTTTATTTAAGACCTTAAGACCTATAACAATAGGATTTATATTATCTGCATTTTATTCTACATATGAAAAAAGTGTATCAGACTTATTTTCTATATGTATCTTCCTTGTTTCATTCATACTCCTTCATTCAAAAAAAATACATCCTGTTTTTATAATCATGTTCTCAGGATTTATTGGAGTAATTTTAAAAGGGGCATAAGCCCCTTTTTTTTATGCACTCTCTTCAGGTTTTTGACCACTTTTACATATAACTAAAGGTTCTTTATTATCAGCAATAGTCTCTTTAGTTACAACAACTTTTTCTATATCATCTCTTGATGGTATTTCAAACATAATATCCATCATAGCCTTTTCTAGTATACTTCTAAGACCTCTTGCTCCTGTCTTTCTTTCTATAGCTTTTTTAGCTATAGCAGTTAGTGCCTCTTTATCAAATTCAAGTTCAACCTTATCCATTTGGAATAATTTTGAATATTGCTTTGTTAAAGCATTTTTAGGTTCTTTAAGTATTTGAACTAGAGCATCCTCGTCTAATAAATCTAGAGTTACAACTACAGGAACTCTACCTATAAACTCAGGTATTAAACCAAATTTAAGTAAATCCTCTGGTTCAGTTTTTTTGTATATCTTACCTAAATCTATCTCTTTTTTGCTCTCAATCTTTGCTCCAAATCCTAGAGTTTTCTGTCCTATTCTCTTGTTTATTATCCTATCTATTCCATCAAAAGCTCCACCTACTATAAATAGTATATTAGTAGTATCTATTTGTAAGAATTCTTGATGTGGGTGCTTTCTTCCACCTTGTGGAGGAACATTAGCAGTAGTTCCTTCTAATATTTTAAGAAGTGCTTGCTGTACTCCTTCTCCACTTACATCTCTTGTTATAGATGGATTTTCTGATTTTCTTGCTATCTTATCTATCTCATCTATATATATAATTCCTTTTTCTGCTCTTTCTATATCATAATCAGCTGCTTGAATTAATTTAAGAAGTATATTCTCCACATCTTCTCCAACATAACCTGCCTCTGTTAAAGATGTAGCATCTACCATTGCAAACGGAACATTAAGTATTTTAGCAAGAGTTTGAGCAAGAAGCGTCTTACCAGAACCAGTAGGGCCTAGCATCATTATATTACTTTTTTGAATCTCAACATCTTTACCATTTTTATTTCCTGAATATATTCTTTTATAATGGTTGTATACTGCAACTGCTAAAGATTTTTTAGCTTCATCTTGACCTATAACATACTCAGCTAATATATCCTTTATTTCTTTAGGCTTTGGTAACTCCGATATATCACTTTCAATACTTTCTTGGAATTCCTCTTTTATTATTTCTTCGCATAACTCTACACATTCATCACAAATGTATACGTTAGGTCCTGCTATAAGCCTTTTGACTTGCTCCTGATTCTTTCCACAAAAAGAACATTTCAGATGTTTCTTATCTTCGTATTTTGACATTTTAACACCTCTCTTTAATTTAAGCTAAGGTCTCTTACTTATAACCTCATCGATTAATCCATATTCTTTAGCTTGATCTGCTTCCATGAAATAATCTCTTTCTGTATCTTGCTTTATTTTCTCAAGTGGCTGTCCAGTTCTCTCAGCCATTATTTGATTTAACTTTTCCTTCATTTTAACTATTCTTTGTGCGTGTATCTCAATATCAGTAGCCTGACCTCTTGTTCCTCCAAGCGGCTGATGTATCATGATTTCTGCATTAGGAAGTGCAAATCTCTTTCCTTTTGCTCCAGCATTAAGTAAGAACGCTCCCATAGAAGCTGCCATACCTATACATATAGTACTTACATCCGGTTTTATGTACTGCATAGTATCATAAATTGCCATACCTGATGTTATACTTCCTCCTGGTGAATTTATATATAAATATATATCTTTATCAGGATCTTCTGATTCTAAAAATAGAAGTTGTGCAACTATCAAGCTAGCTGTAGTGTCATTTACTTCATCCCCTAAGAATATTATTCTATCTTTTAATAATCTAGAATATATATCGTAAGATCTTTCTCCTCTTCCTGTTTGTTCTACTACCATAGGTACTAAAGCCATATATTACCCCTCCTTTTTTTCTATATATAGATACAGTAGCCCTTTTAAGGGCTACTGTCAAATTAGTTTATTTTAGCACTATCTACTAATAAGTCTATAGTTTTCTTAACTATTACATTTTCTTTGAAGTAATCCATATCTTGTTCTCTAAGTGTTTCTTTGAACTTATCTGCTTCCATTTTGTACATAGTAGCCATTTGAGCTATCTCATTGTTTAATTCTTCATCAGAAACTTCAATTCCTTCTTTTTCTGATATAGCTTCAAGAACTAAAGATGTTTTAACTCTATTTTGAGCATCTTCTCTCATTTGAGCTTTTAAATCTTCTATCTTCATTCCAGTGAATTTAATGTAGTTTTCAAGGTTTAATCCTTGCATTTGTAATTGTTGGTCAAAATCTCTTAACATATTGTTTACTTGATTGTCAACCATAGCTTCTGGAATATCTATTTCAGCCATTTCAGCAGCCTTTTCTATAGCTTTATTTCTTAATTCAGCTTCTTCGTTTTTCTTAGCATTTTCTTCTAATTTAGCTTTTACATCATTTTTAAGTTCTTCTAATGTATCAAATTCACTTACATCTTTAGCAAATTCATCATCAAGCGCTGGCATTTCTTTAACTTTTATTTCTTTTACGTTAACTACGAATACAGCTTCTTTTCCAGCTAAGTTTTCTGCATGGTACTCTGTAGGGAAAGTTACATTTACTTTTACTTCATCTCCTACATTAGCTCCAACTAATTGCTCTTCAAATCCTGGTATGAAAGCTCCTGAACCTATTACTAAGTTATGGTTTTCTCCTTTTCCACCAGCAAAAGCTTCTCCATCTACAAATCCTTCAAAGTCTATTACAGCTGTATCATCATTTGCAACTGCTCTATCTTCTACATTTACTAATCTTGAATTTTGATTTCTCATTTCTTCAATCTTATTGTCCACGTCTTCTTCTTTTACAGTATATTCAATTTTGTTAACTTCTATACCTTTATATTCTCCTAATTTAACCTCTGGCTTAACAGTAACCTTAGCTATTAAAACAAGGTCTTTATCTTCGCCTATTTCTTCTACATCAAGTTCTGGTCTATCTACAGGATCTAACTTAAGATCTTCTATTGCTTTTGAGTAAGCTTCTGGGAATACTATATTTATAGCTTCATCAAAAAATACTCCTTTTCCATATTGAGCTTCTATTAACTTCTTAGGAGCTTTTCCTTTTCTGAATCCAGCAACATTAAATCTTCCTTTTAATTTATCGTAAGCTTTATCATTTGCTTTCTTAAATTCATCTTTTCCTATAGTTAGTTTTAATGTAACTTCATTTTGTTCTTTTTTTATTAATTCTGCGTTCATTTTATAATCCTCCTATGTAACTTTCTTTATTTTCTTTAATAACCCCTCTATTATAACATATAATAATTTTTATTTACAAGAGACTTAATCTGATGAATTATCAAAAATAAGTTTTTCTCAGACATTTACTTTTTTTCTAAATTTTCATATAATTATATCAAAGTAAATATGTTAACTATTTCAAAACTTGAAGGAGATGGATACTAAATGGCTACACAAACGCTAATAGCTTTGGTAATATTTATAGGCACTTATGCATTTATAGTTTCTGAAAAAATCGATAGAACAGCTATATCTTTTCTGGGAGCCTCCAGTCTTATACTATTCGGTGTATTAAATGAAGAAGAAGCAATTCATTTTATAGACTTCAATACAATAGGGCTTTTAGTTGGTATGATGATTATTGTAAACATACTAAAAACAACAGGCCTATTCCAGTATATAGCTATTAAATCAGCTAAACTTTCAAAAGGCGAACCTATTATTATAATGATTATATTTTGTTTTGTGACTGCAGTTTTATCTGCTTTTTTAGACAATGTTACTACAGTTCTTTTAATAGCACCAGTTACACTAGTTATAACAGACACTCTTAATCTTAATCCTATTCCATTTTTAGTTCCTCAGATAATCGCTTCTAATATAGGTGGTACAGCTACCTTAGTAGGTGATCCTCCTAATATAATGATTGGTAGTGCAGCAAATATTGGATTTTTGGATTTTATACTAAATACAGGTCCAATTGCTTTTATTATATTAATTATTACCCTTTTTATATTTAATATAATCTATAAAAAACAATTAATAGTTTCTGATAATGTTAAGAAAAAAATATTTGAATTCGATGAAAAATTGGCTATAACAGATAAAACTCTCTTGATAAAGTGCCTAACTATATTATTTTTAGTTATTGTAGGTCTTATGACACACCAAATTTTCGGACTTGAATCTTCATCAATTGCTTTAATAGGCGCATCTGTTATGCTAATTATAAGTAAAGCAAACGTTGAAGAAACACTTCATTCAATAGAATGGACAACTATATTTTTCTTTATGTTTTTATTTATACTAGTTGGAGGACTTGAAAAGGTAGGAATTATAGATGAAATTGCCAAGGTTATAGTTTCTTTTTCAAAAGACAACTTACCCCTTGCAACAATACTTCTTCTTTGGGCTGCTGCTATATTATCTTCATTCCTTGATAATATTCCTTTTGTAGCAACTATGATCCCTCTTATAAAGAAGATTTCTTTGTTGTCTAATATGAATGTAATGCCTCTTTGGTGGGCACTATCTCTTGGAGCTTGTCTTGGAGGAAACGGTACTTTAATAGGAGCTTCTGCAAATGTTATAGTTGCTGGAATTCTTAAGAAAAATAATCACGAGGTTTCTTTTGTAGAATATATGAAGATAGGATTCCCAATGATGATTATATCTATTATAATTAGTACAATATATTTATGGATATTCTATGTTTAAAAGAATAATAACATATTGTAATTTTTCAAGTTGAATAATCGAACAAAACAATTAAGTCATGTGCTTAATCCCAAAACAAAGGGTATTAAAATACCGCTTATGCATTAAATATTTTTAATACCCTTTATTTTGTAAGTGTAGTTCTTAAATTTTCAATAGATTTAATAAAGAATTTGTTTCTTACAATAAGGTAGGGTTGATTTTATATTACAGAGATTAATATAAAAAACTATCTACGGAAATGTTAATGAATGTTTTTAGATATTTTGACTAATATAACTAATCTTTTGTGTTATTAATAACCCTCAAACACTAAGAAGCTGAACTTAAAAATTATGCTCATTGAAATGTTAGATACTTTTAGGTTAATATTTTTCTATATAACTTAGATTACACATACTGAATATTCGTTAAGAAACTTTTTTGTCTGACCGTAGGGAGTTTAAAAGTTTTAGAATAATCAGTATGCGTAATCTTTAGTTATATCAAAATATTGACTAAGTATCGGTATTTCAATGAGTATAATTTTTTGCTTAAGTACAAAAAAGAAATAAGCACAAAGCTTATTTCTTCTTAATTCCTAGTCCCTGTCTTTTCTTAAAGTATCCGCCCTTTATATTTCTAGCATCCATTATAGTTATGAAAGCATCTTTGTCGTACTTATCAACACAGACCTCAAAATTTCGAATATCTTTTCTATTTAAAACTACATTCAAAATACTTATCCTACCTTCTTTACCATGGCCTTCCGTAACCGTAACTCCAAAACCTTTTTCTCTAAGATAAGAAGAGAATTTATCTATATCTTTTTTAGTTATAATTTGAGCGATAAGTGTTCCTATAGCCATTTTTTCTTCTATCAATACGCCTACATAATTACCTGTAGCAAATCCTGATGCATAAAAGAAAACATTTAGCATATTATCCATACCACTTAAAACCTTATTTATAGCAAGTATATAGATTATTATCTCTACAAAGCCTATCATAGCAGCTTGTAATTTTTTCCCTCTTACTACCATTATAGTTCTTATTGTAGCCATAGATACATCAGTACATCTTGCCATAAATATAAAAAGATATCCTAAAATTGCTTCCACTTTCAATCCCTCCCCTACAAAATTATATCTTGAATATGCACTTCATCATCTATATTCATAATAACAAATTGTCTATCACTATTGCCTCTTGGAAGAGCTACGCTTCCAGGATTTAAAAATAATATATTGTCTTCTTTGTAATTTACAGGTATGTGAGAATGACCAAATACAACTATATCTACATTCAATTCTAAAGCTCTTCTTTTCATACTTCTCAAAGAATATTTTATATCGTATTTATGTCCATGACATAAAAGTATTCTATACTTTCCAACATCAAATACAATCTCATCTTCAACATCTTCAAAATCACAATTTCCTCTTATTCCTATAGTGTCTATTCCTGTGATTTTATTAATATACTTAGAGTCTTCAAAATTATCTCCAGTATGAAGTATTAACTCACACTCTTTTAAATGCAAATTAGCTTTATCTATATATTTATAGTTTCTATGCGTGTCTCCTATTACACCTATTTTCATCTTTACTACAACCTCTTCCCAAATTCTTCCTTCATTTTTTGTAATGCATTAGCTCTGTGGCTTATAGTATTTTTAATATCTGATGGTAATTCTCCAAAAGCTTTATCATATCTATTAACTATAAATAAAGGATCATACCCAAATCCATTAGTTCCTTTTCTCTCAAATCCTATTTTACCCTCACAAGTTCCTCTTACAGTAAACTCGTCTCCATTTGGGAATACAACAGCTATAGCTGATACGAATCTAGCTGTTCTTTCACTCATATTTACATTCACCATCATTTTTAATAGTTTCTCATTGTTGTCATTATCAGTTGCATTCTCTCCTGCAAATCTAGAAGAATATATTCCAGGCTTTCCTCCTATAGCATCTACCATAAGACCAGAATCATCAGCTATACATATTTTACCAGTTCTTTTAGCAACTTCTCTAGCCTTAATAAGAGCATTCTCTTCAAATGTAGTTCCATTTTCCTCTATTTCAAGTCCAGCAAGACCTACACTCTTCATAGAATGTATTTTCACCTTAAACCCTTTTAATATCTTACCTATTTCCTCAAGCTTATGAGCATTAGATGTAGCTATAACAACATCAGTTTTATCTCCAAGTATCAACTTAGTTATCTCTCCTAAAGCATTTTTTTGCTCTTGTATCAATATTCTATTCCCTATTTCTCCAAGTTCTAAAAGTTCGTGAAATTGGTGTTTCTTAAAAGGAAATCCTTCTGCAGTTCCTTGAACTTCAACAAACTCATCTTTATCAGTCATTACTATATTCATATCTACCTGAGCTTGTGAGTCTTCTTGATAACATAAATCTAATATATTTTCCCCATTATATATTCCAACACTTATAGCAGAAACAAATGATTTTACAGGAATTTTTTTTATCTTTTTGTCTACATAAAGCTTATGTAAAGCCTCTATCATTGCTACAAAAGAACCTGTTATAGAAGCAGTTCTAGTTCCTCCATCCGCCTGAATAACATCACAATCAATCCATATAGTTCTCTCACCTATTCCCTTTAAATCTATTACAGATCTTAAAGTTCTTCCTATAAGCCTTTGAATTTCTTGAGTTCTTCCATCAACTTTACCTCTTGATGATTCTCTAATCTTTCTGCTGTGAGTAGATCTTGGCAGCATAGAATATTCAGCAGTTATCCAACCACTTCCAGTATTTTTTAAAAACGGAGGTACTTTTTCCTCAATAGATGCATTACATAAAACCTTAGTTTCTCCCATTTCTATAAGAACAGAACCTTCTGCGTACTTTGTATAGTTTCTCGTTATCTTTACATCTCTAAGTTGATCATTTCTTCTTCCATCTATTCTATTCAATAAAATCACCCTTTCATCTTCAATTAACACCTTAATATTATACAACAATAACCATATTATTAATACACGTTTATAATCAATAATTTAAAATTCGCTTCATGCCTCGCAAACCAAAAAAGGAACAGCTTATTGCTGTCCCTCAAAATATTTTTGTAATCCCTTGTATATTCCTTCTACTAATTTATCTTGATACTCTTTTGATTCCATAAGCTTTAACTCATTAGAATTTGTTAAAAATCCACATTCTATTAAAACAGATGGCATCTCAGTATACTTAATTACAACTAAATTAGGTCTTTTAACTATTTTTCTATCTGATGCACCAGTTTGTTTTATTAGTTCCGCATGTATTATCTTAGCTAAAGCTTCATTATCTCTACCATTTGCAAACTCTCCATTATTAGGATAATAAAGAGTTTGTATACCATGAATGTCAGTTTTATCAATAGCATTTATATGTATACTTATAAATAAATCTGCATCTTTGTTATTTGCAATATCCGTTCTTTCTTTTAACTCTGGATATGTGTCACCTGTTCTAGTCATAATAGTATCATACCCATTTTGAATAAGCTTCTCATTTAATAATGTAGATATTTGAAGAGTTAAATCCTTCTCTTTTGTCTTATCTATAGGTGATACAGCACCTGGATCTTTTCCTCCATGCCCAGCATCTATTGCTATTAAATACTTTCCATTATGTTGAGTTTCTTCTTCAGTGTAAAGTTTTATTTTCACACTATTATTATCTTCATTTAAAACTTTATAAATAACATCGTCTTTTAAGTATATATTAATTCTCGTATAATCACTTTTTTTGTCTACTTCTATACTTCTGACAAGATAATCATTAATTTTTATTTCTTCATCTTTTAAATCTACATATTTATTATCTATATTTACTTTAATCTTATTTTCCCACTCATCATACTCAATAATATCTTCTTCTGCATCTTCACTACTTTCATCATTTACTATGTTCTTTGTAACTTCAAACATAGAATTATTACCATTAAAATCGTATTTCAAAGATTCATTATCTATATCTACATCTAAAAAATCAAAAAGTATATTTATATTATTTTTATCTTCTGTAATCTTTATATTCCTTCTATCTATTCCCTCTTTCAACGTAAGTACTAATCTTGTCCTATGCTCATCTTCATAATAATATGCTTTATAACTTTTCACATATTCTTGATTAATTTCTTTTTCCACACTAGGTTCATCATCATATATCTTAGTGTTATATAAATCAACCACTAACCTATTAGGTCCTTCCAGATAAAAACTCTTATATACACTTTTTAAATCTCTATTTACTATAAATTCTTCTTTATCATTTTTTTCATATTCAAACTTAGCATAATTATCTTTTATTTTAAGCTTAATAGTTATTATATTGTTATCTTGAGTTATATTGTATTCATCCATATAATTCAAATCAATTACAACCCTAGATTCCATCGGTTCTTCAGAAAACTGAGATACTCTTATATCCTTTATAATTTGCCCATTAACTAAATACTTGTCCTTAGGTGTATTCATTTTAGCATTTTGTATATCTATTATAAGTCTATCCGGATTTACAAGAACCATATCTTTATATATAGTCTTATCGCTAAGCTTTATTTTAACTTCATCTAAACTATATTCTATGTTTTCAACCTTTGTATAATCATCTTGACTTTCAAGCAGAACAACTCTATTAGAAGAATCCCAATCAACATTAACACCTAATTGCTCTGATACAAACCTTACAGGAACCATAGTTCTATCACTTATAAGCTTTGCAGGAACCTTATCAGGAAGAGTATATTCCTTACCATTTACATAAGCTTTGTAACTGTCTATTTTTAAACCTATTTTCTTATTATCTTTTTGTATATGTACTTCATATTTTTTAGGGTCCCAACTAACCTTTGCTCCTAAATTTTCCGATATAAGCCTTACAGGAACCAAAGTTCTATCATTTAATATAACTGGAGGAACATCACCTTCAAGATATTTTCCATCAAGCTTGACTTTGGTAATAGGTAGTTTCACATTCTTCCCATCTAAAATAAATCTTCCTTCCAACACATTTTCCTTGGCATAACCTAAATTAGTCAACAAACAAAACACAATCAAAAATAAAGAAAATACACTACCAAGTCTTCTCATGAAACTTCCCCCCAACATCTTATCTTGCTCTATTTAAGCATATCACTTTGAAATTTATAATGTCAACTTCGATAAAAATTTGTAATTCAAATGTAATATTAAATAACTTTATAAAGTTCATCACTTTCAGGAGGGGCTATACTTTCTTTCCCATTACCCACCAAAACATTACCTTTTTCTGTAAATTCACCTATTACACTAAAATCTATACTTTCTTTATCAAATCTATCTTTTAATAAATCAATCTTATCTTTATCAATCCCTATTATCATAGACCCACTAGATATAAGTCTAAGCGGATTTATATTGTAGTAATCACATATAAGCTTAGTACTTTCATTAATATGTATTTTATCATTATATACACTGCACCCTAAGTCATATAGGTCACACATCTCCCAAACAGCCCCTAGTACTCCACCCTCTGTTACATCATGCATACAACTAACCCCTACTTTACCTGCTATAATACCTTCTTTAACAACACTTATCTTATCAAGTAAAGATTTACCTTCCTGAACAACAGAATCTCCAAATACATTCTTTAATTCATCCTCTTTTTCAAAGCATATAATTCCAGTTCCTTCAATTCCCGCTCCCTTTGTTAAAACTATAAAATCGCCAACCTTAGGCTTATCCTTATTTATAAGTTGGCTTTTGATCTGTTTTCCAATACCAGTAACAGATATAACTATTCTATTGACTGCATCAGTTATCTCAGTATGCCCACCTATTATATCTACATTTAACTTATCCGCCTCACTAGATGCATCAATCATTATATTCTTTATATCTTCCTCTGTAGTTCCAACCGGTGCCATAATAGTAATCATTATACCTAAAGGACTAACTCCACTAGATGCTATATCATTACAAGTTATATGAACAGCTAACTTTCCTATTTCCTCACTAGTTCCAGTTATAGGATCCGTACTCATAACACATACATAATCCCCAAAATCTACATAAGCACAATCCTCTCCAACATTTGGAGTCACAAGTATTTCTTCCCTCTTGTTATTTAAAGTAGAGAAAATTAACTCTTTTAGCTGATCCGTACTCAGCTTTCCAACCTTCATAACCTAACCTCCTAAAATACAAATTATATAATCATTATATCAAAAAATTTGTATGAGAAAGTCTTTATTTGAAGATTTTACAATTAGACTTTTTTGGAAATTCATATATTTTACGCTTACATTAAAAATGAGGCTCATTGAAATGTTAGCTACCTAAATTTCGTACAAATGTAATTATTTATTCACTATAAAATACCAATTGATCAAATCTCTAATTTGGAAAAATTATAGCTCTTAATCC
>NZ_JBBMMD010000039.1:0-909 GCF_037844525.1 Tepidibacter sp. Z1-5
AGTAACTGCCGTTACTCCAGTTGCAGGTGGATCTGTTAAGATACACATAGGAGAAGGAAGAAATATAGATTTAGAAATACCTTTAAATGTAGCTGCTTCTATGGGTCTTGCACCAGCTGTTGCACCAGCTACTCAAGCTGTTCAAGAAGTTGTAGCTCCAGTTGCTGAAGCTAAAGAAGCTAAGGCTGTTAGATCATTAGCTAAGAAGCACTTCAAAATAGAAAAAGTTGAACTTGCTGATGAAACTAAAATAGAAGGAACTACTCTTTACATAAGAAAAGATATTTGCCCTGAAGCAGTAGATAGTCAAGAATTAGTAGTAGATATGAAGTTAGAAATAATAACTCCTGATAAGTATAACACTTACAGTGAAACTATAATGGATGTTCAACCTATAGCTACTAAAGAAGAGGGAGAACTAGGATCAGGTAGCACTAGAATAGTAGATGGTGTTATAGTTATGGTAACAGGAACNTATCATGTGGGGAAGACCAGGAGCTCCAGATAAAGGAGACATATTCATAAAAACTCAAGTTACAGTTAAGGCTGGAATGAATATGGAAAGACCAGGACCTCTTGCAGCTCATAGAGCTACAGATGTTATAACTCAAGAAATAAGAGAAGCTTTAAAGAAAGCTGATGAGTCTTTAGTTGTTGAAACTGAAGAATTAACTCAATACAGAAGACCTGGAAAGAAAAAAGTAGTTATAGTTAAAGAGATAATGGGACAAGGTGCAATGCATGATAACTTAATATTACCAGTTGAGCCTGTTGGAACATTAGGAGCTAAGCCTAACGTTGATATTGGAAACGTTCCAGTTATGTTATCTCCACTTGAAGTATTAGATGGAGGAATCCATGCATTAACTTGTATAGGACCTGCTTCTAAAGAAAACTCAAGACATTATT
>NZ_JBBMMD010000040.1:0-68612 GCF_037844525.1 Tepidibacter sp. Z1-5
TTGGGATTAAGAGCTATAATTTTTCCAAATTAGAGATTTGATCAATTGGTATTTTATAGTGAATAAATAATTACATTTGTACGAAATTTAGGTAGCTACTTTTAGTTACATAGCCTTATTCCAATGACCTTCATTTTTCTATTAAGCACTAATACACTTATTTTTTATAAATAAATTCCTCGTTTGTAAGTTCAAAACGATCCTTAAGTCCAGATGTTGTATAAACTTCTTTATCCTTAGTTACAAATATAGCCTCAACCCCATCCATTGACTCTATAAGCTTTATACCTTCATCAAGTCCTATTAAATAAGTGCTAGTAGATAGAGCATCTGCATCTATCCCTCTCTCTGTTATAATAGTTGTACTTATAACTCCAGTATCTGCAGGGTATCCAGTTGTAGCATCTAATATATGGTGATATCGTTTCCCATCTTGTTCGAAATATCTTTCATAATTTCCAGATGTAACTATAGATTTATTTTCTACTCTTACAACTCCAAGATATTCTCCTCTAATTTCTAAAGGGTTTTGTATTCCTATTCTCCATTTCGACCCATCTACTTTAGTCTCATACGCCATTACATTTCCACCTAAATTGACGAATGCAGATTTTATATCATTTTCTATAAAAATCTTCTTTATTTCATCTCCAACATAACCTTTTGCTATAGCCCCAAGATCTATACCTTGGTTTTCTCTTTTTAAGTATATGGTCTTTTGAGTCTCATCAAATACAACATCATTATAATCTATATTACTTATCGCCTCATCTATCTCACTTTGAGATGGAACTCTAGCCTTTTTAGTTCCTATCCCCCAAAGATTCACTAGAGGATATACAGTAAGATTGAATTTTCCATTTGTAATATAGCTGTATTCAAGTGATTTTTTAGCTACATACATAGTTTCATCACTTACTTTAACACTTTGTTTCCCTGCATTTTTATTTACAGTCATTACCTCACTATGGTCTATATTGGCAGACATTTTCTTTTCTATATCCTTTATTCTTTCTATACATTCATCTATAACCTTATTGGCCTTATCTTGGTCTTTATCATAGATCTTAAAATCTATTATTGTTCCAAGTGCAAATGTCTCTCTTGATACAGGAGTTATTTCCTTTTTAGAACAACCTGTAATTCCAAGTATTAAACTTATAGATAAAATAAATACCATTATTTTTTTCATATGTACACTTTCCTTTCACACTGATTTTGTCATCTAAAAAAAGAAACAATTAGCTTACCCTAATTGTTTCTTTTTTTTACCCTAGTTTGAGTGTTTTTAAAAAACTCTCTTTATTTAAAATAGTTTTAAATACCGGATATCCCAGTAATGTCACCACTGCAAATTCTCCAATTAATACATATGCTGCTGAACTTAAATATGGTAAATTGAATAGATAATGAAGCTCTGCTCCGATTATCAAACCATTTATTATACTCGGCCAAAGACTTGCTATTAATAAATTTTTGCTCTTACTTATTAAGTATACACTTATAAGTGTAGCTGTACTTCCTACTACAACATCCACCATTCCAAGTGGACTAAAGAAATTAGCTATAATACATCCTAAAACTAAGCCTGGTATGTAGATAGGATTTATAAATGCAAGTAAAATTAAAATCTCTGATATCCTAAATTGAATCGCACCATAACTTATAGGTGCTATAGCTATAGTAGCTACAGCATAAATAGCAGCAACTATTCCTATAATTGCTATTTTTTTTGAATCTAATTTCATATTATTATACCTCCTTGTTTTCTTTTAGAAGTGGTTATGCAAGGTGAACACTTCAGCAGCATTTTATTATAACATAAATTCCTAAGTTCAATCAATCTCTGAAATAGTGTATACTTATAGTAACAGCTTTAGAAGGAGAGATTTTTATGAAAAAAATTTTTATAGACACGGAAACAACAGGATTAAACCCTGGACAAATACTTCAACTTACATACTGTGTATGCGATATAAACGATAAAGGTGAAGAAAAGGTTGCATATGCTAAGAACTTCTTTTTTGATGTTGATTATGTAGAGCCATCAGCACAGCAAGTGCACGGATTCAGTGTCAATATATTAAAATCATTGTCAAACGGCCAAAAGTTTGAAGATGTTTATAAAGAAGTTGCAAATGATTTACAGGGAGGTATTTTTATAGCTCACAATGTAAACTTTGATAAAAAATTCGTAGAAGCTGAATTCAATAGGCTTGGTAGTGTAGTCTGGTATCCACATGATTTTTTCTGTACTATGGAATACTTCAAACCTATAATGAATTTAAAAAATAAAAGTGGAAGAATAAAAAAACCTAGACTTGAAGAATCCATGCAGTTTCTTCAAATAAAACCTGATAAAGTTTTAGATGGAGCTAAAAGACTTTTCAGCTGTGATGATGTAAACTTTCACGATGCTAGATATGATGTTGCTGCACTTGTATCTTGTTATTATAAAGCAAAAAAACTTGGTTATAATTTGTAATTTATAAATCTGTGAATTATACTTTTAAAAAAAGACATAATATATTCGTAGCACAAATCTAATATATTATGGAGGTATTCAAATGCAAAATAACAATGCTAAACAACAAGTTCAACAAGTTCAACAACAACTTCAAAGTGCTACTGATTGCTTAAATAACGCTCTTAGTACAGTAGAAAAAACACAAAACAGACAAAAGATACAAGAAACTTTAAATGCTGTTAACAGTGCTATGCAATCAGTTAACAATACTTTAAATAATTATCAAGAATAGTATAGATTATAATTTCTTACTTTAATATATCTATATAAAAACCACACTAGATTGTATTTAGTGTGGTTTTTAATAACATTTATTTTTACAGTTTTCACATCTATCTATATTATTTTCCTTCAATCCTACTCCAAATATAACACCTACAGTTTTTATTGGAAAAAACTGATAATGTTCATTAATTTTAATATAACTATTTTCATCCTTTAATAACTCAAATATTATTTTTTGGTTTGATACTTCAAAATCCCTTTCACCTGGATATATTTCTGCCGATATTTTTAAATCTGATATTTCATTTAAGATATTAGATTTTATTTTATCATTTATATAATCTAGTGCAACTATACCTATTTTGTCTAATACCATCCCTCTTATCATTTCATTATTATTAGTATAATAATTTATCCTATCTTCTATATCTTCTCCTATAGTGTACAGTGCTACATAAATACTTTTACATTCTTTTAATTTATCAAACGCATATTTTCCTTTAAGTATATATTTATCTTCAATAATTATTTGATTGTCATCATGATTTATTTTAAATTGTTTTAAATATACCTTTGGTTTTATAAACGTATCTGCTATATTACATTCTTCATCAATTTTTCTTATTATAATTTCTTGAGGTTTTCTTTTAAAATAACCTAGAAATTTTAGTACTTTGTTTTTATCTATATAAATATTATCAATATTTTTCATTATACCTCTATCCTATCTAATTCCTTATAACTCATTCTACCCGTTTCAATTGCACTTTGCAGATTTTTTACTGGTGTATCATTTAAACAATTACAACCAAAAGCACATAAATAATTATCATTTTCTCTCATAACTTTCATCAACTTTATAGTTTCTTTTTTTATATCTTCTGGTTTTCCTCTTCCTAAAAGTTCTATAGGATCAAGATTTCCTATTAGTACAATATCATTTGGTATTCTAGATTTCACATCTTCATAATTCATAATTTGATCCAAGCTTACGGCATCTAAATTACAACTCAACATATTATCTAATATATAAGAAGTATCTCCACATATGTGCATACTCTTCCAGCAAGTCAATTCATCGTATATTTTTTCTACATTCGGTACAACATATTTATCAAATCTTTCTGGATTTAAGGTAACTGCTGCGGGTTCTGACATAGATATAAATTTAGCCCCTGCCTTGTTCACTGCTACACTATATCTTCTAACAGTTTCTGTAGTAAACTCTATTAACTTTTCCACAAATTCAGGATTAGTTATTATACTTCTCAAAAGATGAGTAGCTCCCGCAAGCTGTACTGCTAATGTGAATGGTCCTTGTATAGAAACATACAAGGGTTTTTTTATATTATTTGCTATCAATGACAAACTTTCAAGGTTAACGGGCATTCTGCCACTCTTATAAGGATCTGGAATTTCATATTTTTTTAATATTTCTATATCTGTGATTGGATGGTTTAATACACTTGGAAAATCGTAATCTGATTTTAATATATCAAGACCCAATGTTTCACAAAAGATTATCCCATCACAAAATGAATATATAAAGTCAGACTCAAAGGTTTCATCCATAATCTTTGCCAATTCTAATTGCTTACTTGGATTTTCATACACATCATAGGCTTTATAATTAGTTAAAAATAATCCATTAGTTCCCATATCAGGAAGAAAAAATCCTCTTTCTTCACTATTTATATATTCTAATAAAGTCATTTTTATAGTCCCCCAATTAATTTATCTACAAGTTTTACTGCCTTTGGAGCATTTTCTGAATAGCCATCAGCGCCTATTTCTATAGCATAGTTTTGTGTTATACAACCTCCACCTATAATTACATATGGTTTTTTTTGAACATCTATGCTATTTAACTTCTCTATTAATTTTTTCATTTGGGTCATAGTAGTAGTCATCATAGATGAAACTCCTATAACCTGAGCTTCTTCCTTTATAGCTACTTCTATTATATCTTCATTATCTATATTTACTCCAAGATCTATAACTTCATATCCACTGGCTTCAAGCATAATTTTTACAATATTTTTCCCTATTTCATGAGTATCCCCTTTAACTACAGCAAAAACTACTTTTCCCTTGCTTTTTTTATTTATTTTTCCATAACGTCTTAATACTTCAAGTCCTTTATTTAGAGTATCTGCGCAAACTATAACCTCTGGTATATAATATTTTTTATTTTCAAATAGCTCTATAGCTTTATTCATTCCAAAATTTAACCCTTTATTATAAATATCATCTATATTAATATCATCACAGTTTAAAGCCTCTATAATTAAATTTTCGATATTTCGTTCTTCCATATTTACTATACAGTCTGAGATTTTTGTTAATATATCATTCATGTAATATCCCCTTTACCCTTTATTGATAGTTAAGATTAGCTGACCATACAAAATTTATTGGGAATACATCTTGTATAAACTCTTTAATATAGGGCTTTTTGTTTAAAGATTCTTCTTTAACTTTTCCTTCAAAAATCAATTTATTTAAAACCTCTACATTCTCTATCAAAAGTTCTTCATCTTTATATTTTATTAGATATTTTTCATTTAAATCTTTAAACTCCATATTATCTAAAACTTCCTTATCTACATATTGAGCAAAATAATCATATAAGCTTCTACATAGTTTTTCATAATTTATGATTTTTATAGTTCCATGAAGATGGTCAATACATGCTTCATCATATTCTTCTATATGATTGTTATAGTCTTTTACATGTACCCAATAATCTACATAATCTAAATCGTATTTATATGCAAGATAAGAAATAGTATGAGATATATAATTAGATGCTAAATTTAATTCTATAATTTGTCCTAATTTTTTACCTTGCTTATCTATTATTCTAATAACTATATATCCAATTAATTTATCATCTTTTTTTATTACTAATTTTTTATATGTATAGTTTCCCCACGGTATTGTAGCTGCTTTTAATAATATTTCAAACTCTTCTTTCGTTCTAAAATATCTTGTAGAGTTGTGATTGTACATTTGTATCATTTCATTTATATATTTTTCATTGTATTCTTGTATATCTAAGTTTAATGCAATATCTTTAGGAACCATAGTATACTTATAGAAGTTTTTAACTTTGCTACACATTCTTCTTGTATATAAACTTCTATCTCCTGATATCAGTACTATATCTACACCATCATCGTACATTTTTTCTTCTACTTTATCTAAAATTTTTGATGAATACCTTTTTCCCTCATGTTCTGGGTCAGTACAAACAGCTCCTATTGATGCAACTTTTAACTTAACTCCTTGTATAAGTACATCTTGAATCAAGTAATTTACATCTGACACTATATTTTCATTTTCTTGTATGACGATCATATTGTCTATATTATTTTTATTAAGAAGCAGCGGAAATTCTTGTTGCATAGTAGGATTATATCCATTAGATATTCTAAACACCTTATTTATAAGCTTTATAACCTCTTCAAACTCTTCTATTTTTGCACTCTTTGGCTTTATCATTTTTATCACCTTTAAACTAAATATTTTTGTACCAGTTCGTTTCTCAAATCATTATATTTCTTATAATCTAACGAATACTCCATCTTCACTTTTCTTTCAGGTAAAGCTCTCATTTCTTCTTTGTTACCTAAAAGATTTTTCATTTGATCTAAAATCTCATCTTTTGATATTCCTTTTTTCTCTATTTCCTTAAATATATTAAAGTCTTGAATTCCAAATAAGAAGTTTTTATATCTTACACTGTGCATAGGTTTTAAATTTTTCCCTGGATATACAAAGAACATGTCGCCTGCATTCCATCTAGGATATTTATAGCTTGCATCTTCAAAAACATTTCCAGGCCATATACCATATGCCCATCTTAAAAATCCATCAACATCAAAATAATAAGTAAACCATCCTTTAAGTCTACTTTCTATTAAAGGTGATTTTAAAAATATATTCAGTTTTTCTGGAAAACAGCATGAATACCAAGTTAAAACTCCACCTCTTTTATTAATTTCTTTTTTAAGCTTTTCTATAGAATCTATATTATTTACAAATTCACAAGTATTAAGAGATAATGATTGTATATTATCACCGTGCTTATCAAAAAACTCTTGATGATGGATTGCACATTTATACTTTATTTTATACTCTGGTATAGCTGATTGTATAAAATCAGAGCACTCTTTGAATATTTGAGCATTATCAGGCTCATCGCTCATTATTTGAACCTTTTCCCATAATCCATTATGTACAAGATGATTAAAAAGCAAGGATAAGTAAGCTTTTAATTCTTCTTTATTTTTTATATAATCAAAGCATCCATCATTTTCATCATAATATATAACTCTTAAAGCATCTTTGTGTTCTTTTATAGGATTTCCAAATAAAAAAGCATCCCAATTTCCTATAAGTCCAAATAAATTAATCTCTTGTTTTATTCCATGCTTAAAGCATATATCTATATATCTATCTAAAAAAGAAAAATCACACTTTATTTTTCCTTCTTTATCCTTAAATACTTTTACAATGTTCATCTCAAATAAATTAGAGAAGTTTTCGTCAACTTCAAAACATCTTTGCCCAGCCCATGAATAGTCTGTAACTACAAGATCTATAACTCTTTGTCCTAAATTCCCTAAGTCCTTAATATAATTATCTATTACTTCAAAGTGTTCATCTGAAAAATACTCTACATCATATACTCTTGCCCAATTACATAGGTGTTGCCATAAATCCAAGAAAAATTCGCCTTGTTTTATTGGTCTTAATGTATAATCTATAACTTTAATTTCTAACTCTTTTTCTGCTATCATCTTTTCTCTGTCATATCCCTCAGAGTAAAAGGCCTGGACCTTTAATTTAATAGTCTCTTTACCATAATTTTCAGGAATTTTTCCTTCTATCCAGATCATCTGGTAATTTTTTTCTATATATAACAAATTTTTATCTAGTATAGGATCTGCAACTAAATTTTTCATATCATCTTTTACATATCCTAAAAAGTTCATTTTGAAATGTTTTCTTAAATTTTTATCTATATCTAATTCTAAACGAATTTTATTTCCTAATCCTTTCCAATGAATATCATTAGTTTTTCCTAACTGACAGAAATAATCTTTATCTGAGTTTATAAGAACTTGAAATCCAAATTCTTCTTGTTTTAATATATTAATTTCTCGATTCATTTCTATTAAGTTTTCTTCATTTCCTTTTATATGCTTTACAGATGAATCATATAACTTCATATCAAAATTCAAATTAAACACCCCTTTATCCCTTTATTCCAGAAAGAGTAACTCCTTCTACAAATCGTTTTTGTAAAATTAAATAGATTATAAAAGATGGTAAAAAAGTTAATGTAGATCCAGCCATAATCAAACCATAATTAACAGTATATTGCGCATTTAAGCTTGAAAGTCCCACTGTCAAGGTTCTAACTGAATCATTAGTTGTAACAATTAGCGGCCATAAAAACTCATTCCATGCACCTATAAATGTAAATATAGTAAGTGTTATTATTGCGGGCTTTATTAAAGGAACTACTATTTGAAAAAATATTCTAATATCAGAACAACCATCTATCCTAGCTGAATCTATTAAATCATTAGGTATATTAAGTATTGCCTGTCTCATTAAAAATACACCAAAAGCAGTTGGTATAGGAAGTATAAGTGCAAGGTAACTATTAATCCACCCTAATTGTCTCATTATTATATAAAGCGGAATCATCGTTACTTGAGAAGGTATTATAAGTGTCATAATCATAAAGAAAAATAATTTTTCATTTCCTGGAAACTCTTTTTTTGCAAAAGCAAATCCCGCTAAACTACTAAACAATACATTTAATACAACACCTGATATAGCTATAAATAAACTATTTAAGAAGTAATGAACAAAATTAGTATCTCTAATTATAGTTATATAGTTTTGTAAAGTTATATCAGCTAAAGAAAAATCGAAATTGTAAGCTGTATACGTAACCTTAAGTGATGTTATTACCATATATATAAAAGGAACTACCATACAACTTGCAATCATAAGTAAGACTATGTTTCCAATTATTCTTTTTATACTTTTCATATAGTTCCTCCTTAGTAAATAGATTTATCTTTTTGAAGTAGTTTTCTTTGAAGTATTGATATAATTGCGATTACAAGAAATAATACATTTGCAACAGCCATTGCATATCCAGCTCTGAATTGCTTGAAAACCAAATTATATATATGTAATACCATAGTCATAGTAGATACACCAGGTCCTCCACCTGTTAATGTATATACAAGATCAAATGTTTGAAGTGACCATATACAACCTAGAAAAACAACCATTATAGTAGTAGGTTTTAAAAGTGGTACAGTTATATAAAAAAATTCATGCAGTTTGCTCGCTCCATCAACTCTAGCTGATTCATAATAACTCTTTGGAATATCCATAAGAGCTGATATGTATATAACCATAAAGTACCCTACATTTTTCCATATTGATATGCCCATAATTGTAGGCAATGCAAGTTTTGGATTTCCTATCCAGTTAGGAGCGTTAAATCCTAAGTAAGTAAAAATTATATTAAGTGGTGAAGCTTCTCCATTAAGAAATATTCTCCATACAATTCCAATAAGAATCATAGAAGATATTACAGGGACGAACATAGCTCCCTTAACAAATTCATTTAATCTACTTTTTTCCATTTTAGTTATCCATACAGCAATTAATAAAGCAATTGTAGTTTGAATTGGTACAACCGCTGCTGTATATATAATTGTATTTTTAAGTGACGCTATAAACATCTTATCTTGAGCAAGATTTAGATAATTTTTAAGTCCAACGAATTTTGCAGGAGCCATAATATTATACTTTGTAAAACTAAAATATATAGACATTATTATAGGAAGTACATAAAAGCTTAGCAATAATATACCTATTGGAAGTATATATCCATAAGCTGCAGATTTTTTGATTATTTTTCTTTTATTAAAGCTAAATACTGTAGATTTTTTTAAATCTTCATTTTCATTTAAAACTATATCTTCCATAAAAATCTCCTCTTCAAATCTAAATTTAGAATTACCACTTCAAGATCTACAGTATATCCTGTAGATTTTGAACTAATAATTCATTTATCCGAAAGCTAAGAGTTCTAAAGCTCCATCCTTTTAAAGATGGACATAAGAACTCTATAGCTTCTGGATTGGCTCAGCTAAAAATTCAGCCGGAGTCAAAACTCCATCTGAATTGAGTTTCGCTTTATATTATTTATTAAAATTACTGATCTTCTTCTAATAAGTTATTTGCATATTTAGCTGCCTCATCTAAAGCTTCTTTAGGTTCTACTTCTCCAACCATCATTCTTTGTAGTTGCTTCCATAGGTAATCATAAACCTCAACACCATGAGGAGCTACAACTAATGGTCTGTATATTCCTTGATCATTTTCTATCATTTCTTTTAGTTGTGGATCTCCTTGATATGGTTCATCTTTAGATATTGGAGCTCTTGGATGATATTTATGGAATTTTGTCATAGATTCAGCACTTAACATATGTTGCATTAAGCTAAATGACAATTCTTTATCTTCAGCTGCTGACATTAAAGTTAATTGATCAACTGATGCAAATGTTCCCATATCCTTATTTTCTAGTGAAGTTATAAATCCATAGTTAAGGTCTGGGAATGACTTGTCTAGTATTTCATGTGCCGCTGATGAAAGCCAAATTGTAAATGCAGATTTTCCAGGTCCAAATGTAGTTTGTAACATTTCTTTATTAGTTTGTGCCATTGCATTATCTGGAATTACTTTATCTTTAAACTTAAGATCATATAAGAATTGAGCAGCTTCTAATCCCGCTTCATCATTAAATCTTACAGTTTTTAAGTCATCATTATAAAGTTCTCCACCTGCTTGCCATAAAAATCCATACCAGTTCCAGTTAAGATCTCCAAAGAAGTTTGCTCCCCATCCTTGAGAGAATCCCCATTGATCTATTTTTCCATCTCCATCAGTATCTATTGTCGCTTTTTTAGCTATTCTTCTGAAGTCTTCCCAAGTTTTCGGAGGTTCTTCTCCAAGTTTCTCTAATATGTCTTTGTTATAGTAAAGAACTGCTGGATTTGCAGCTTCTATTGCAAGTCCATATATTCCATCTAACATTTTACAGTCATCCATATAGATGTAATTTTCCATATCTTTTTCTGTTAGGTACTTTGTTAAATCTTCAACTGCTCCCATTTTGATGAACTGTGGAAACATTTCTGCATACATGTATCCAACATCAGGCCCTTCTCCTGCAGCGATTGCAGTTGCATATTTTTCAGGGTATCCTTCCCAAGGTATTATTTCTAAATTAATTTTTACGTTATTTTTTTCTTCAAATTCTTTAAGTATAGGCTCCCAGACAGGCTTATCGTTTTCCCCGATAGGAGGTAACCATACAGTTAACTCTTTTGTCGCTTCTTCTGCTTTTTCAGTAGAATTGGCTCCACATCCTGCTAGAACAGATACTGTCATAACTAAAATTAAAGCCATGGCAAATATTCTTCTCATCTAATAAATCCCCCCATATGTTTTAATTTCTAAAAATTCTATACACTGAAATAATACAATATTCGCCCCAACTTGTCGAATAGAAATTTCCTATACTGGAATCTGTTGTAATAAAATTTATCTATATATCGAAAAAATACAATTTTCTTAGAAACTAAAAAAGGACTATAATAATTAAAAATTATTATAGTCCTTTAAATTTAAATTAAAGCTTGTGCTAATAACATAATTCCTGAGAATGCTGCTATTATACCCATTAGAGGCATTATAAATTTCAACCACTTATCATACGTTACATCTACCATAGAAAGAGTTACTAATATAAGTCCTGTAGGAGTTATAAAAGCCATTAACCCTTGTCCATATTGATAAGCACTAACAATAACATCTCTTGGAAGTCCAACAGTATCTGCAAGAGGTGCCATTATAGGCATAGATAAAACTGCAAGACCTGATGATGATGGAATAAAGAATCCAAGAACAGAGAATATAAACAGCATTAATATAGCAAATATTCCTCCGTTCATTCCTTGAACTACATGTGTAGCACTATTAAGTATTGAGTCAGAAATAAGTCCATTATCTAATATTAAGTTAACTGCTCTTGCTACCCCGATTGTAAGTGCAACACCTACAAGATCAGCAGCTCCTGCAACAAAGTGATGAACGGCTTCCTTCTCACCCATTCCAGAAATAACACAAATAATAATACCAACTACAAAGAATAGCGTTGTCATTTCTAAGAACCACCATCCCTGAGATGAAACACCCCAGATCATAACACCAAAAGCAGCTGTAAATATAGTTAACATAAATTTACGTCTAGCTGTAAACTCTGGAACTTCTTTATTTTGATTTAAGAATTTCTTCTCTAAGTCTTCTTTTTGACTAAATATAAGAGACTTTGATGGGTCTTTCTTGATTTTTTCAGCATACTTTATAATATATACAACAGTTATTATAGTAGCTATTACAAGACCCGCCATTCTAAATTTAAGCCCATTCGTAAATGCTATTCCAGCCGCATTAGATGCTATAACTGAAGAAAAAGGATTTACAGTTGAGAACATTGTACCAATTGATGATCCCATGTATAGAGCAGCTATACAAACAATTGCATCATAACCTGCAACCATAAACACCGGAACTAATATTGGATAAAGCGCTATCGTTTCTTCTGCTAATCCAAAAGTTGTACCACCTAGAGCAATTAAGAAAGTAACTACAACTATTAATAAATACTCTCTTCCCTTTGTTGCACGAGATAAACTTGCAAATCCTGCATCAAATGCTCCACTATTATTTAATACTCCTATTATACCTCCAATTATAAATACAAACATAACAATATCTATTGTCTCATAAACACCTTGAATAGGAGCTTGAATAACCTCTTTGATTCCTTGAGGATTACTTGGAAGTTGTTCATATGTATTAGGGATTGCTACAGCTTTATAAATACTTCCATCTGTAAATTTAGAAACGTCTATTTTTATTCCTAATTCATCAAGAGTTGCCTGAGTTCCCTCATATTCTTTAGTAGAACCATCTGGTGAAGTAACAACAAACTTTTGTGTAGAATCATCGTATAATAGTTTACCATAAGACCCTGCTGGAACTGTATGAGTTAATACTGCTGCTAAAATCAATACAATAAATAATACCGTGTAAGCAGTTGGAAAACTCATTTTTTTCTTAGTTTTTTGCATTTTTAATACCCTCCTTTTTTATTTTAATAATTTAACTAAAGCTGATGAATAAACCTCTATTGCTGTTTTTATTTCATCTAGCTCAATGTACTCGTTTGGTTGATGCTCTGTCTCTTTTGAATATGGAAAAGCTGGTCCAAAAGCTACACAATTATCCATAGCTCTTGCATAAGTTGCTCCACCAGATGAAATAGGCTGACTTTTTGTATCTCCAGTAACTTCTACATAAGAGTCCATCAAAGTTTTTACTAATTCTGAATCAAGAGGAGTATATATAGATCTTAAGTAATCATTTTCTTCAATATCAAAACCATATTTTTGTGCTACTTCATTCAATCTGCTTATAACAAAGTCCTTTTCAACAGTTACAGGAATTCTAATATCTATATTTAAAACCTCTTTGTCTTCATCAATATTTATCTTTCCAATATTAAACTTCAAATTACCTGAAGCTTCATCTATACATTCACCAAATATCTTAGTTGCATATGCATCTTCCTTAATATTGTCTACCACAAAATCTATAGCTTTTGATTTAAGACCAATTTTGTTCATAGCTATTAATAACCTAGTTATAGAATTGACACCTTTTTCTGAATCTTTAGCATGCACACTTTTCCCAATAATTGTTATATTGTTATCTTCTCTTTTATATTCAAATCCTAAATCCTTAAGAGCTTCTTCTAACTTCTGTGGATTTTTAGATTCATAAGACATATTTGAAGGAACAGAATTATAAGCATCTCCACCATTTAATCTTATATCTGTTTCATTTTTAGCAACTAAATCAACTTGTAAAAGACCTTTTTCTGCATATATTAGCGGAAAATTAGCATCTGGAGTAAATCCATAATCAGGTATTATCTCTTTTTTGTTATATTCAGTGATTCCCTTCCAAAGGTTTTCTTCATCTGTACCATATATAAATCTTATCTTCTTATTAATTATAGCATCAGAATCTAGTAATGCCTTAAAAGCATACATTGCGGCAAGAGTTGGTCCTTTATCATCTTGAGTCCCTCTACCAAATAATTTTCCATCTACAATTACAGGATCAAAAGGATTCGTATTCCATTTTTTCAAATCTCCTGCTGGAACGACATCTAGATGTCCCAATACTCCAACCATTTCTTCCCCACTACCATATTCAGCATACCCATAATATCCATTAGGATCATAATATGTTTTAAAACCTAATTTTTCAGCAATTGATAGCATTTCTTTTAAAGCATCGTCGATATTTTTTCCAAAGGGATACTTACTATTGTCTTCTTCATATACACTTGGTATTTTGATTAAACTTTGAAGATCGGCAACAAAATCATTAAAATTTAATTCGATTTTTTCTTTTATAATTTTCATACATAGCCCCTTTTTATATTTTTTATGTTCAATAAAAATTTTATATAAAATTTAAAAAAATTTCTGTTGCCTAGGTCACAATTTGTCAAAAAAAAAACAACCATGTCATAGTCATGATTATTCTTCTAATGGTATATTTGTTAAATTTTTAAGACCTTGTATATCTTTTATTATTAATTTCCTATCTTTTACTTCTATAAGATTTCTATCTTTAAAAATTTTAAGTACATTTGTAACAGTAGTTCTGTTGAGCCCTATTCTATTAGCTATTTCTTCATGAGTTAATACTATACTTATATGGTTTTTGAAATTTATATTTATATCTTCTGTGTAATAAAGTCTTACTAAAAAGTCTGCTAGTTTTCCAATAGAATCATTGAATTTAAAATTACTAAGTTCTATCATAATCATTCTTTGTTTTCGTATTATACTCTTCAAAAAATAGTTATACATATTAGGGAATTCCATTAGCTTAGTTTCTAAAATTTCTCTATTAACAATGGATATTTTGGCATTTTTTAATGCCTTATACATCACAAAAGTTCTACTATTATCAAAAAAATCTGTTTCTCCAAATATATCTCCAGCTGTCATCCTAAAAAAAATTATCTCATCTCCATTTTTAGAATACATGATTTGATTAAACTCACCTTCAAGAATAACATAAATGTTATCTGGATTTTTTTGATTTATAACATGACCTTTTCTCAAGGTTTCAATTTTACCATAACCTGATAAATTATTTATAAAAAAATGGTCCATTTCCTTTTGTATTTCTTGATTAAAAATTTTTTCATACATAATAATACCTCTCAAAATAATATTAACACCTACATTATAAATATTACTAGTCGAATTTCTTTTTTTGTGCAATAGTAATTTTATTTTATCAGATATTCACTAGCGTGCTTTTATATTTTAACACGTTAATCGTTTTATTTCCAATGGTACATTTGATCATGATAACCATGTATAAATAAATACATTTTTGCTAAAAATATAATTTAGAATATATAATTTGGAGGCTCTTATAGTGAATAGAGAAATTATTTCTGATAAACAAGGGGTATCTATTGTTGCTATTTTTATAGCAGGAACGTCTTCTATACTCTCCCTGGGACTTGAAGCAAAAAAAGATGTATGGTTGGCTATTATATTATCTATAATTATGGGTATTGTTGTATCTCTTATATTCGTTAGACTACACCTTATTTTTCCTGATAAAAACTTATTTGATATTTGTGAAATCTGCTTTGGGAAATTCATAGGTAAGATATTTATATTACTATTCACCTGGTTTGCTTTTGAAGAAGGGTCTCAAGTTTTAATAAACAACAGTCAATTCATTAGAGATACTGCTCTTATGGAAACCCCTATGGTTATGCCTAGGATAGTTCTTTTATTCTTATGTGTTTGGGCTGTTAAGGAAGGAATTGAAGTAATAGGTAGATGGTCAATTTTTTTTATTATACCATTTATACTATTTGTACTTATTGAAGTATTATTATTAGTTCCTAAAATGGATATAAATAATGTTTTTCCTATATTAGATAAAGGAATAACTCCTGTACTTAAAGGAGCTTATTCATCTTTTACATTTCCTTTTGGAGAAACCGTTATGTTTGCAATGATTTTCTCACGTTTCAAGACAAAAAAATCATATTATAATGTCTATATATTAGGTTTATTAATAGGGGGAATATGTGCCCTACTTCTTTCTTTATCTACTGTTTTAGTTGTAATTCCATCAGACGCGTTACAAAAATATTACTCTGCATATGATACTGCTACAAGGATAGATATAGGAGATTTTATTCAAAGACTTGAAATAATATCATCACTTGTATTTATGATAGGAGGTTTTATTAAAATAAGCATACTTTTACTTGCTACATGTATTGGAGTCAGTAAATTATTCAATTTTAGTGATTATCGCTTTATAGTAATACCAATTTGCTTACTTCTTCTTAATTTATCATTTATTGAATTTGATAGCAGAATGGATTTTGTTGATTGGAACTCTTCAGGTTGGCTTTATTATACTTTTATATTTGAAATATTCTTACCTGTTATTGTACTTATTGCTGCTAAAATAAGAATATCAAAAAGATGCCCTTAATAAGAGCATCTAATTTAAATATCTCCATGAATTTTATGTTTTTTTATCAATATTCAACTCCCGATTCTTCCTGAACTGTTTTAATAAATACCTCCACTAAATCAGGGTCAAACTGAGTCCCTTTGTTTTTTCTTAATTCCTTAAAAGCTTCATCTTGAGCCAAAGATTTTCTATATGGTCGATCAGATATCATCGCATGATATGAATCTGCAACACATACAATTCTGGCATGTATAGGAATAGACTCCCCTGCCAGTCCATCTGGATACCCCTTTCCATCCCATCTTTCATGATGGTTTCTAACACAAGCAATAATTACTGGATTTTTTACAATATGTTTTGCAATATTATTTCCTAATATAGTATGATTTTTTATTATATTAAATTCTTCATCTGTTAGCCTAGTGGGTTTATGAATAATCTCATCAGGAATTCCTATTTTTCCGCAGTCATGTAATAATGCTCCTATCCTTAATACGTACTTGTCCCGTACTGACAACTGAAGTTTTTCAGCAAGTAAAAGTGAATATCTTGTCACCAATTCAGAATGTTTACCCGTATACATATCCTTAGCATCAATAGCTGCACTTATAGCAAAAGCCGAATCTATTAAGATTTCTTGCTTTGCAAACTCAATAGAAGCTTGTAGTATTATTGTATCTATCTCTTCCTTATAGATACAACACTGATTACGACCATTTTGTTTTGCAAAATACATAGCCTTATCAGCTTTTTCTATTAAATCCTTTGCATCTATTGAATCATCAGGATAAGATGCCAAACCAATACTAATGGTAACTGGTAAGTCCCCAGAATACTTTTGAATTTTTTTAGATTTTATAATATTGATTCTAATATCTTCTGCTAAACTAAAAGATTTTTCCTCAGTATAATTATCCAACATCACAACAAACTCTTCTCCGCCATATCGAAAAATCAATCCATTTTCTTGTGCTGATTCCTTTATAATGTTTCCTATTTCTTTCAAAATCATATCTCCAATGGTATGTCCATGAATATCATTTATTAATTTAAATTTATCGATATCACAAAATAACACTGTTATTGGTCTACACCCTAAACTTATTTTTTCATTAAAACACTCATAAAAATATCTATGATTATATAACGAAGTTAATCCATCTGTATTAGAAATCAACCTTAAATGTTTGTTTTCTTTTTTATATCGATAAATGCTATGATTCATTTGATTTAAAGATTTTGCAAGAATATTAGAAAAATTAATAAATTCATTTGGTCCCTTCGTTTCTATATGTATTGGTAAATTTTCATCTCCCATTTTAGTAATTTCGTTTTCAAATGCTTTCATTGGGTAAACAATCATATTTTTTAATTTAATACCTAATAGTAGACTTAAAATACAAGATAAAATAAAAATAAAGAAAGCATTCTTTCGCATTAATCTAAGTGTGGAGAGAAATATATCCCTTGATTCAACAACATAGAGTTTTCCTAATTTCTTGTCAGAAATATCTTTAATAGCTATACTTCCAATAATCTTTGATTTTCCTATCTTAAATATTTCTTGATTGTTTAACTTTCTAAGTATACCAATACTTTCTTTATTTATTTCTTTATTTATTTCTGTATTTGAAACAATCTCATTCCCATAAGAAAATAACATATTATATCCGAACTTATCTTTTATATTCTGAAGATATTCAGGCGTGATTTTTTTACCAAAAATAACCACACCTCTAGAAGGCCCTTCATAATTTGATAAAAGAATAGGCGAAATTCCTATAATGTACAAATTCCCGTTATACATCTTCATACCACTTGGATACTTATTCTTTTTATCATATCGACCACTTAATACACGATTAATGGTTTTATCATCAAGCAATTGTGTATCATCGATATATTTTAGTCCATATTGGTCAATAATTTTTCTATTTTTATCTGCTATAACTATCAAATCTATAGAAAAATTATCTGGACTCCACTCAGAATAATTCATTTTAAACCATTCAAGGTCTTCTTCTTCTATTTTTTGATAGAAAGTATCCCATATCCCACTATCTGTTGCTAGTTCTCCCAATGCTAATGCCTCTGATTGGAAAATTTTATCTACTTTATCTGCTTTATCAATTACACTTCTCTGCTCTATTGTTGAAAAGTATGTAGATACAACTATATTATTCAATATTAGATAAGTGATTAATGGTATAATTGTAACGATTAACATATAAACTCCTACTTTAAATCCTAAATTGTTTAATAAACCTTTAGTATTTTTCTTAAACATTTTGATTCACCTACTCCCCGCAATATATTTTTTCCTAATTTCATCATTTTTAAGTTAATTATATAATATTTTCTCGAAAAATGTTAGTTCTAATAATAGTATAGCAAATATTAACTATACTATTAAAAATTTCATTTGATTTTTAAATAAAAAACCGCACCAGATTATATCTAGTACGGTTATATTCTCTGTAACATGGTTAATTTCGATTACTTTTCTTATGTTCATACATCAACTTATCAGCTCTAACCATTAATTCCTTAATATCAATTGGATTTTCAGGATCAAAATATGAATATCCTATGCTCATAGATATATTAAAGGGATGATTGTTCTTGTAATTAAATTCCATTTGTCTATCTAAAAGTTTATTTATTAATTTTTTCCCATATTGTTCATTTACATTCATACATAAAACTGCAAATTCATCTCCACCTATTCTTGCAAGTACGTCATTTGCATTAAATGTATCTTTTAAAATATTTGCAGCGCCAACTAATGCACAATCTCCTTGATTATGAGATAAATTATCGTTAATAAACTTCATACCATCAATATCAATAAAAAATAATACCATTCCTTTTTTATTACGTCTTGCAAATTTAATTTTATGCTCCACTATACTAAAAAAACCTCTTCTATTATATAATGATGTAAGTTCATCTGTAAGAGATTGAATTTTTAGTTTTTCACGAATACGTACTTTTTCAGTAGTATCTCTAATAGATAAAAGATATGCTTCCTTACCTTCCCAATCTGTTTCTGAAATACATACTTCTCCAATAATTTGATTACCATCCATATTATTTATTGTAATTTCTTTAATCCCATTTTTAATATCATCGAAATCTAAAATATCAAATATTAATTTCTCATAGTTCTCACCAAACAGCTTATTTGCTGCCGGATTAAGATAGAGTATTTTTTTATTGTGATTAATTACTACTAGAGCATCTGTATTACTTTCTAGAATTCCTCTATAATTTTTTTCAAGCTTTCTAATAGTTTCGAATGCTTTTTTTAATTCATTATTCGTATCTTCAAGTTCTTTACTTTTCTGTACAGCATTTTCAAATGTTGAAAGTAGAAGATCTATTATTTGTATTCTTTCTGAATTAATAAAATGCTTTTCTCCTGCAAAAAAAACTTCAATCCCCATTTCACCAATTTTATTTTTTCTTAACTCTACATTAATTAGCATATGTTGAATTCGTGAAACAAGAAATTTTTCCTTATATGGTTTTGTTATAAAGTTATCTGCTTTAACTTTTAATCCTTTTATAACATCTATGGGGTCTGAAAGTGATGTAAGTAAAATGACTGGAATATGATTTAAAGTATCATCCTCTTTGATTCTTTGACACAATTCATATCCATCCATTTTAGGCATAAGTATATCTGTTATTACTAAATCAGGAATAAATTTATTAATATATTCTAAAGCTTGCACTCCATCATTTGCAATTATTACTTTGTAATTTTTTTTCTCAAGAATAAACTTTAGTTGTTCAGCTTGAGTTAAGCTATCTTCAACAACCAAAATTTGTATTTCTCTATTCATTTATATTATTCCCCTCCCTGTATATTAATAACTATTGCTATCTTTCAACTCTATATTTTACCAAATAATTCTGCAATTTTTTCAGGCGAAAGGATGTATTTAGCGGCATTAAGCTTTATAGCTTCTCCTGGCATACCATAGACTACAGAAGTCTTCTCATCTTGCGCTACAGTAATTGCATTTTTATCTTTTAGCAATTTCAACTCTTGCGCTCCATCTTTTCCCATGCCTGTAAGAAGAATAGCCATTGACTTTTCACCATAATACTTTGCAACAGATCTAAATAAATATGAAACTGATGGCCTTAACCCATTTTCTTTTTCACCTCTATTTAAAAATATTTGTCCATTAGATCTAACCCCCATATGAAATCCATCTGGTGCAAAATAAATATGTCCAGGTAATGCCTTTTGTCCTTGTATTGCTATATGTATCGGATACTCTGTAAATTTAGAAAGCCAATCAATAAGTCCATTTAAAAAACCAGGCGATATGTGCTGTACAACAAGTATAGGAATTTTAATATTATGTGGAAGTTTAGAAAATAAAGTTTGAAGAACAGGAGGACCTCCTGTAGATACCCCTATAGCTGCTATTTTTAAATCAGAAAATACATTGTTTGGCTTAATACCACTTGATAAATTTAGTTTAATATTTTTATAATCGGCTTTACGCTTTACGACTTTTACCTCTGACATTAATTTAACCGTATCAGTAATATTTTGTGATATTTTATAAAAATCATCGTGATTTATTCCTTCTGGTTTTTCTATAACAGAAACAGCTCCAGCTTCAATAGCCTTAAAAGTTCTATCTATATCATGTGAATCAATAAGCCCACTTATTACTATGATAGGTATAGGATTTGTCTCCATTATCCTTTTTGTTGCTTCAAACCCATCCATTACAGGCATACTTATATCCATAGTTATTATATCAGGCTTATTTTTATTTATAAACTTAATTGCTTTTTCTCCATTATCAACTACTCCAATTACTTCAATATTCTCATCAGAATTTAATATATATGTTATTAATTGTTGAATAGTTGGAGAATCTTCAACTACAAGTACTTTAATCATTTTTTACACTCCTGAATAAATTTTTTATCTTTATATTAATCTTTTTATAGTTTCTAACAAATTATTTTGTCGAAAATCACTTTTTACAATATAAGCGCTAGCTCCAACATCTATACCTCGTTCCTTATCTTCTCTTGATTCAAGTGAAGTTACAAGAATAACAGGTATTTCAGAAATTTCACTATCATTTCTAATTTTTGATGTTAATTCAAATCCATCCATTTCAGGCATTTCAACATCTGTTATTACAAGATCAAATTTTTCAGATTTTATTAACTTCCAACCTTCAAGTCCATTCACTGCAGTTTTTACACTATATCCATGGCTTTCCAATATATTTTTTAAAAGAGTTCTTGATGTAATTGAATCTTCTACTACAATAATCATTTTGCTTTGAATAATATCTTTTTCACTATTATCAATAATATTTAAAGATTTATTTCCATTTTTAAGTGATGATTTTATTAAATCATTTACAGCTAATATAGGTACAACCTCTCCCGAACCTAGAATAGTTGCTCCTGTAATATTTCTAACTTTTTTTAATTGTTTATTAAACCTTTTTACAAGCACTTCCTGCTCTATTATTATCTCATCCACACTTAAAGCAATTTTATTTTCCATATCATTTACTACTAAAATTGAAATAACATCACTAGATGATTCTTCTATTCTTTTATCTTGTATTTCTAAAATATCTTTTAGCCTTACAATAGGAATAATATATCCATCTACTAATATAGTAGCTCTATTTTCGATTATTTCGACATCATCTTTACTAACTCTCATAACCTTTTCAACTTTTCCAGTTGGTATTACAAAATCATGTTTTTCTACCCTTACAATTATTCCTCTATTAGTTGAAATAGTTATAGGAAGCATAATTGTAAATGTAGTTCCCTTTTCCTTTTCACTTTTTAAACTTATCGTCCCTTCAAGTTTTTGTACTTTTTCATGTACAATAGCAAGCCCTAATCCTCTACCCGATATATCTGTAATTATATCACTAGTAGAAATTCCCGATTTAAAAATAAGCATTTTTGCACTTTCATCATCAATAGAATTAACTTGTCCTTGTGTCAAAACACCATTTTTAACAGCTTTTTCTTTTAATTTTTCAATATCTATTCCCACACCATCATCAGAAATTTCAATTTTTACTGTATCACTGCTTACCTGTATAATGTTCAATTTTATTGTTCCTTTAGAAAATTTTCTAATACCATGATCAATACAATTTCTAATAATATGCATAAAAGGGTCTTTCATTTCTTCTAAAATTCTTCTATCAATTTCTATTTCTGTTCCCTTGCTTATAAATTCAATTTCCTTACCCATATATCTAGACAAATCCCTAACCATCTTAGGAAATATTTCTATTATAGAAGAAAAAGGGAGTAGCATAATTTTTTTTATATCTTCTATAAAAGTATCTGTCATCGTTTCTATTGTTTTTGCCTCATTTTCAGCAGATTTTAACAAAGTTCCTATATTATTTTCAAGCATTTCAATAAATGTATAGTCATTTTCTTTTTTCCATAAATCAAGTAACTCCTTGATTTCTTTAATTTCCTTAGCTCTTTGAATAGAGGTAAGTTTTGCATAGATCATTTCTTCTCCCTGAAGTAATAAGGAATCCAATTTAGATTTAGAAACTCTAACAATTTCGCTTGCTCTGTCTTCATTAACTTTAATAATATTACTATCTTGTGTTTTTATGTCTTCTTTAATTTTTATATCTTCAAAATCTTTTATATTATTAATATTTTCTTCTTGTACATACTTAGGTTTTATATTTATATCAGGTTTTATATCTTTATTCAAATTTACATTACTATCAAATTTTATTGATTTATTTTTTGTCAAACTACCACATTCTATTTTTTTTAGTTTCCCCATAATCACTGAAACATCTTTGATTTCATCTTCATTTAAAGAAAGAATATCTTCTATCGTGTCAATAGATTCATTGAAAACATCAAACATTTGTTCATTTAATTCTAATGTTTCTTTTTTTGTTTTAGAGAATATATTTTCAAGAATATGACAAAGACTTTCAATCTCTTTCATACTCACTGCTCTTGATGCACCTTTCAAACTATGAAATTCTCTATGTATCGTTTCAACAATTATTTTTTTATCTTCTTCAATAGATATTTTTTCTAATTCAAGTAATGACAAGGAAATAGTTCTTAAATGCTCATGAGCCTCTATTGTAAAGGTAGAACGTAGCTTTTTAAAAAACTCAGCATCATTTATATGCATTTCTATCCTCTCTTCCCTAAACCTTGTATTTTTCATTTAACTGCTTAAGTCTATATCCCATTTCTTGAAGTCCATTCGTTGCCTCTTCTAGTTGTTTCATGCTATCAACATTTTGAATACTAGCCTCATTTATGCCCTCCATTGCAATTGCAACCTGATCCATTCCAATCAACTGCTGCTGGCTAGATGCTTCTATCTGTATAGCTGACTGTGCAGATATATTTATATTTTCCATAAGTTGATGTATAGAGTAACCCGCTTCACCTGCTTGTTTCATACCTGCATCAACAAGCTTTATACCTTTTTCTGTTGTCATTACTGCCGTATTCGCAGCTTTTTGTATATCTCTTAATATATTTCTTATCTGCTTTGTACCTTGTTTTGATTGTTCTGCCAAATTTCTAATTTCCTGTGCCACTATAGAGAATCCTTTTCCATGTTCTCCTGCTTTAGCTGCTTCTATTGAAGCATTTACAGCAAGAATATTAGACTGTTCAGAAATATTATCTACACTCTCTATAAGTTCACTAATATTTTGACTTTGCTCACTTAAGGCTATTATACTTTCTGCAATTTCTTGCATTTGACTATTAATAACATTCATCCCTTGTAATGTATCTTCTGTTGCTTTACTTCCCACTTTTGATATTTCAAGTGATTTCTTTGCGCTATTTGAAACGTTTTTTGTCTTTTCACTTGATACATATACAGTCTGTTTTACTTCCTCAACAGTTGCTGTTGTTTCACTAACTGCTGAAGAAGTTTGAGCTGCTCCTGTTGTAACTTGAGTAAGTGAAACTGTAATTTCATTCACAGAAGCTGCAAGTACATTTATTACATTACTAGTTTCTCTTGTTTGTTCTCTAAGATTGTTTAGCATATTACCAATGGCTTTTGTCAAAGTTCCTATTTCATCTGATCGTTTTTCTTCGTCTACTTCAACAGTTAAATCTCCCTTAGCTATTCTTGAAGCAACATTCGCCATTTTTATCAATGGAGTTGCAATACTGGAAGATATAATAACTGAAAATATTATTATTAATATCGCTGCAAATATTAATATAGCTATCATTATATTTTTTAATTTATGTGCGGATTTGAATGCTTCAACTTCATCTATTTTAACAAGTATAGCCCACTTTAAATTATCAATATTTAATGGAGTATATGCAACAATCGATTCAATACCATGATAATCAGAATATGTATCAACATCCGTCTTTCCATTCATTACAGCGTCTGTTCCTTTTGTTTTTATTTCCTTTAAAAGTATATCACATTTTGTTGCCTTTATTTTTTCATCTTCCTCATCTTCCACAAATCTAGTATTGCTTCGTAATTTGTAATCTCGTCCAATCAAAACAACTTCTCCGCTATTACCAAGATTTAACGATTCCCATTTATTATTATTCGATACAATTTCATCTATTTTATCTGTTCCCACTTTAAAAATAAGAACACCAATTTTTTTATCACCTTTAAAAATAGGCGAAGCTATACCTAAGATTGGCTTTTCATCAGAAGGGCTATAGAATTCATAATCTGTAATTGTTGTAAAATTTTTATCGTTACTATTTATTGCAGTTTCATATGCCTTTTCAATATTTGTATCTTTATAAGGTCCAGTCAAAAGATTTGTCCCAAAATCCGCTTCTTTAAATGCTGAATATAAAACATTACCACTTGAATCTACAAGCAATACATCTCCATGCCCTAGTTTATCAACAAAATTTGTAAATGTAGGACTATATTTTTCATGCACACCATTGTAAGAACTGCTATTTAATCCAGTTTTAATAAACGCTTCCATAGCCTCTATAACAGATGGTTCCTGTGCCAGGTAATTAATTCTATCTTGATTAACTTTAAAATAATTTTCTATTTCTTTTTTCTTTGTATCTCTTATAAAAGTAAGTTGGGCAGCAGCCTCTTTTTGTAACGATTTTTCTGAATTATAATAACTTAATTCACCTATAATCACAGCCGGTATAATAGCTAGTAGCAAAAAATATATTATTAACTTTCCTTTTAAGCTTTTAATAAACTCTTTCTTTATCATATTTACATTTTCCCCCTTCAAATGATTAAATTACATCTTCATTGACAATAATTTTTTCATCCATCATGATATTTTTTATGTCTAAAACAATACTTCTTTCTTTTGTTATTCCTTCAAAATAGTAAGTATTAAAATTTGTTATAGTTGAAATATTTTTTTGTATTTCTGATAAATGAATATCCTTACACCCTAGAATTTCGTCAACAGCTATTCCTAACTCTATTTCATTCATATTTATAACAATTACTTTTTTCACATTATCTGCATCTATTTTATTCATAGTAAAGCCTAAAAAATTTCTTATATCTATTACCGATATTATTTTCCCTCTAAAGTTCATTATTCCTACTATAAAAGCAGGTGTACAGGGAAGCATAGTAACATTTTTTATAGAATATACCTCATTTATATATGCAACTTCAACTGCATATTTTTGACTTGAACCATCATCATTTAGCACAAATTCTAGAATTTCAGTACTTTTAAATCTTCCTTCCCCCTTATTTTTTTCCATAAAATACTCCCTTATAATCTATATTTTTAATCATTTGTTTTAAACCCCCTACTGTCATTTCTTCTGAATAAGGAACTATATCCTCCTCATTAAAATTATCAAGTAGTGCAATCACATTTTTAAAATTTTTAAATGCTTGAATATGTTTATCTTGTTTTAAATTTAAATTTCCTAAATCAAAATAAGCCATAATAAAATTTGAGTCAAGATAAATGACTTTTTTTAATGTTATAATAGCTTCGCTAATATTTCCTTGCTCTTGCTGAATACTAGCAAGAAGATAATAATAAAAAGGATTTATTTTATCAATAAAAATAGCCTTTTTACAGCATTCAATAGCTTCTTCAAGTCTTCCCTCATTAGCAAGAGAACGAGATATTATTTCAAGCTCTTGTACATTTATTTTATCATCCTTTGGTAATTCCTCTTCACTTTTTATTGTAATATCACCATTAAACTCTAAATCACTCTGATATGTTCTCATTTCATTTTGTATAACTAATTCTTTTTCTATAGAATTATTGTCAAAGATGTTATTGTTAAATAACTTTACTGGATTATTCTTTTTAATGCTTTTATTATATAAAAACATGTCATTAATATTTACAGATCTAAAAGAACTATTATTAAGAAATAAGCTTTCAGTAGGTGCTACAACAAGCCAACCTCCATTTACAGTACTATTATAAAAACGATTAATTATTTTATTAACCTGATATTTACTAAAATATATAAGAACATTTCTACAAAATATAATATCCATATTTTTGATAATATTGCCATCTAGTATATAAGTTGAATCAGCCAAATTTAAACTATGAAATTTCACAAGTTTTAGTATATCATCCTTAATTTTATAACGCATATCATCCATTCTAATAAAATACTTACTTTTAATACCTAAGTCTACACCTCTAAAAGACCACTCACTATATATTCCTTTTTTAGCCTTACTAAGAGATGAATGATTTATATCCGTAGCAATAATTTCAATATCCCAATTTTTATAATCAGGAATAAGTTCCTTAACTAAAATTGCTATTGAATAGGCTTCTTCCCCAGAAGAACAACCACTACTCCAAATTTTCAAATGTTTACTTCCATATTTTCTTTCATTAATTATATCTGGCAATATTCTTTGTCTCATTGAATCAAATAATTTTTTATCTCTAAAAAAATAAGTTTCCCCAATAGTAAGACAAGTCACCAGATTTTTGAGATCTTCCTTAGACAATTTATTTAAAAGTATTAAATTTGTATATTCTTCAAGACCAATATTTTTTTGTTTTGCTGCATTAGATATACTTCTTGAAAGATCTTTAAATCTTTTTTCTGTAAAGTATAAACCAAACCTTGTTTCTATGAATTTATTTATCTTATGAAGAACATTTTTTGAAATATTATTGGTCATTTTTATCCCTCTACTTAACTTTTAAATTTTAATTTATAGTTACTACTATATTTTTTATTATATATCATATATATTTTTTATGATATATAATATATATTTTTTATGATATATAATATATATTTTTTATTATATATCATATTAAATGCTTCATAAATGTTTTTTTAGTATTCTACAAAAACTAAAAAAACCATACTAAATCACTTCAGTACGATTGTGTATTTAGATTTATAGAAATCATTCTCAGATAGTAATCATATGAGATTATTTTTCACTAAATCTAATATCTAATTCACCTTTTACATCATTATGTTTCGGAGCTTAGAAATCCTATTTAACTACATCTGCAAACAAAAATCTTTGCATTAAAAAACCGTACAAATTTCTCTGTACGGTTACAATCCCAATTGGTGGAGGCGAGGGGAGTCGAACCCCTGTCCGAAAGCTCTTTCCCTAAAGCTTCTACGAGTGTATCTACTATATTAAGTTCTCGTCTTTCCTAGCGCCTAGTAGCGGGCTCTAAGATCGACCAGCCTCAATTTATCCGTCTTTAGTCAAGGCAACCCTAAAGATAGTTCCCCACTTCAATGACGTTCTATTCTAACTCGTGGGCAAGTTAGGTAGAACGAGCAGCTATATTAAGCCGCTAAAGCGTAATTATCGTTTGCGTTTATATTTAGTCCCTAGTTTTTACATGCTCTAGAGAAACATGACTCGCTACCTCAAGTTCCAAACCCCCGTCGAAACCTTTACGCCCCCATGTTTTAGTATTTGCCCGACATTTCTCTTTGAATACGTCTTTGAGCATCTTTTTTAGCTAAATCATGGCGCTTATCATAAAGCTTCTTACCTTTTGCAAGGCCTATAGATACTTTAACCTTACCTCTTTTTAAATATACACTAAGAGGTACTAGTGAGTATCCTTGTTGGTTTATAAGTCCAATAAGTTTTCTTATTTCCTGTTTATGAAGTAATAACTTTCTAGGTCTAAGAGGATCTACATTAAATATATTTCCTTGCTCATATGGGCTTATATGAACTTGTTTTAAAAATACCTCTGTATTATCAATAGAAGCATATCCTTCTGCTAAGTTCAGTTTACCTGCTCTTATAGACTTAACTTCTGTACCTTTAAGTTCGATACCAGCCTCATAGACTTCCTCTATAAAGTAGTTATGTCTAGCTTTTCTATTTGATGCTAAAGTTTTGCTTGGTTCACCCATATTCTCACCTCTTAATACTTCAATACTTATTGTAAAAATAATAATACCATATGCCAAGTTAATTGTCAACATTAAGACTTGAGCTTTTAAACTCAAGTCTTTTTTTATATCATGAGGCAAATTTTATACTATTGTAAGTTCTATTTCTTTAAAATCTATATTAACACTAGACACTTTAACTTTTAAAGCATCTCCTATCTTATATGTTTTTTTAGTGTGTTCTCCAATTAAAACATAGTTATCAGAATCAAATATATAATAGTCATCATTTAAATTAGAAAGTCGTATAAGACCCTCTACAGTGTTCTCTACCTCTACAAACATACCGAATGATGTTACACTAGATATTCTTCCCTCAAATTCCTCTCCAATTCTATCAGCCATATACTCTGCTTTTTTAAGATCTTCTACTTCTCTTTGAGCATCATCTGCTGCTCTTTCTCTTATAGATGACTGATCTGCTGAATACGAAACGATTTTTTTAAGAGATTGAATTCTCTTATCATCTATTTTGCCATTTATAGCTTCTTTTATTATTCTGTGTATTTGAAGATCTGGATATCTTCTTATGGGTGATGTGTAATGAGAATAATATTTTGCAGCAAGCCCAAAATGTCCTGAGCAATCTGGTGAATATTTAGCTTGCTTTAATGATCTTAGCATAAGTGTAGAAACAACCATTTCTTCATTTTTACCTTTAATCTCATGTAAAAGCATTTGTAAACTCTTTGGATGTACTACTTCCAAGTCTCCTTTTATATGATATCCAAATGTTGCTACAAACTTGTTAAACTGCTCTATTTTCTCCGAGTTAGGAGTTTCATGTATTCTATAAACAAAAGGTATTTTAAGCCAGAAAAAATGCTCTGCTACTGTCTCATTGCTGACAAGCATAAATTCCTCTATAATTCTATTAGCTATTCTTCTTTCATATTTCTTAATGTCTAATACCTTTCCATTCTTATCAAGTATTATTTTAGCTTCTGCAAAATCAAAGTCTATAGCACCCCTTGATGATCTTCGCTTCATCAATATTCTTGCAAGTTTTTCCATAGTTCTAAAATCTTCTACTAAGTCGTTATACTTATTTATAAGTTCTTCATCTTCATTTTCAAGTATATCAGATACATCTGTATACACCATTCTAGCCTTAGTATTTATTACAGATTCAACTATTTCGTGATTTACAACATTACCATTATCATCTATTTCCATAAATATAGATAAAGTAAGTCTATCTACATTAGGATTTAAACTACATAGTCCATTTGATAATTTAGTTGGAAGCATAGGAATTACTCTGTCTATTAAATATACAGAAGTTCCTCTTTTTAAAGCTTCTTTATCAAGCTTACTTCCTTCTTTAACGTAGTGAGTTACGTCAGCTATATGAACTCCTAATTTGTGGTTCCCATTATCAAGCACTTCTATTGATACAGCATCATCTAAATCCTTAGCATCTGCTCCATCTATAGTAAAAGTAGTTATATTTCTTAAATCTACTCTTCTTTGTATCTCTTCTTTAGGTACTTCATTGTCTATTTTTTGAGCTTCTGCTAATACTTTATTAGGAAATTCTTCTGGTAATCCCAGTTCCCTGATTACAGATAGTATATCTACACCTTTTTCACCTTTTTTACCCAATACCTCTATTATTTTACCCTCTGGATTTCTTCCTTTTTGAGGCCACTGAGTTATTTCACAAACCACCTTATCTCCATAGGTTGCTCTTAAAGATTCTGCTTTTGGTATATATATATCCCTTGTAAACCTTTTATTGTCTGCTACTACAAATCCAAAGTTTTTGTTAGGTTCATAAACTCCAACCACAGTCTTAATAGATCTTTCAACTATTTTTATAACTTCTCCCTCTGCTCGTCTACTCTCTTTTGCCGTTTCCATTATTCTAGCTACAACCTTATCATTGTGCATAGCTCCATTTAAATGCTCTGCTGGTATAAACAGATCCCCTATTCCCTCTTCATTTGATACTACAAATCCAAATCCTCTTTGATGCATTTGAATTCTTCCAACAAATAAATTCATTTTGCTAGGAAGACCATATCTATTCTTTTTAGTCTTATATATTTCTCCTTCTTCTTCAAGTTCATCTAAAAAGTTATAAAACATAGCTCTTTCAGCCGGGTGTATATCAAATATATTTGAAAGATCCTCTTTTGTTAAAGGATTGTATGCATTTTCTTTCATAAATTTAAGTAATGTCTCTTTCATTCCTGGTACCATCTAATACCTCCTATTAAAATTAAAATTTTAATTATATTAATATCTTTTCCATTTATTATTATTTTAAATACTAATTATTAATAATTTATTAATAATGTAAATTTTAACACTAAACCTTATGATATCATTTTTTTATATATTAATACATCATTTTTTTCTGTTTTTATAAATAATGTCAACCCCTATACTTATTAGTATTAATGGCCAGAACTTAACTAATATATCTATTGTAGATACATCTATAATATTAAAATTTTCTAAAGTCCATCCTACTCCTAAAACCATAAAAAATATACCCCAAATCACTCCACCTCTGTTCACATTAACCATCTCCCTGTTTTTTTACTATAATATATATTCCAATTACAATAAAAATTATAGGCCACAATTTTTCTATCTTTATCCAGTATAAATACTCGTCTATCAAGCTAAAAACACCTATTAAAATTAATATACTTCCAAATACAATCTTATTTTTTCTAGATTTATCCGTATCATATCTAGATACACCTTCTTCATATTTGTGTTTATTAATATTATATTCACTAAAGGTCTCTTGTGGTATTATAACTGCACATATTATATAAGCGAAAATTCCTAATCCACCTGCAAAGAATGCTAATATCCATAAAACTCTAACTATAGTTGAGTCAATATCAAAATATTTTGCCAATCCTCCACAAACTCCAGTTAAAACCTTATCATCTAAAGATCTATAAACTTTTTTATCCATGAAATCATTCCTTTCTCAATATATTTTCCTTTTAATAGCAAAAGAACTGTATATTAATATAATATACAGTTCTTTTGGATATATAAACCTTTATTTTAATAATTTTAGTAATATTCCTCCATACTGAACAAATAATGGAGCAAATACCAAAGATACTATAGTCATAAGCTTAATTAAAATGTTTATAGATGGACCTGATGTATCTTTGAATGGATCTCCTACTGTATCTCCTACAACAGCTGCTTTATGAGGTTCACTTCCTTTACCTCCATGATTTCCTGCTTCTATATATTTTTTTGCATTATCCCATGCACCACCTGCATTTGACATCATTATAGCCATAAGTATTCCCGATACTAATGCCCCAGCTAAAAGACCTCCTAGACCCTCTGTTCCAAGTAATAATCCAGCTAATACAGGAGATAATACCGCAAGAACTCCAGGTAATACCATTTGCTTTAAAGCAGATGCTGTAGATATATCTACACATTTTGCATAATCTGGCTTTGTAGTTCCCTGCATTATTCCAGGCATTTCTCTAAACTGTCTTCTAACTTCTTCTATCATCTCAAAAGCAGCTTTCCCTACAGCCTCCATAGTCATTGATGAGAATAAAAACGGAAGCATACCACCGATTAACATACCTGATATAACTACAGGATTAGTTATATCTATTCCACTAAGGTTTGCAGCTGCTGTATATGATGCAAATAAAGCAAGTGCTGCAAGTGCTGCTGATCCTATAGCAAATCCTTTTCCAATCGCCGCTGTAGTATTTCCAACAGAATCTAGTTTATCAGTGATATCTCTAACCTCACTTGGAAGTTCACACATTTCTGCTATTCCACCTGCATTATCAGCTATAGGTCCATAAGCATCTACAGCTATTGTCATTCCAGCAGTTGATAACATACCTACAGATGCAAGTGCTATTCCATAAATACCCAAAACAGAATAAGCCAATAATATTCCAAAAGCCATAACCATTATAGGCCATAATGTAGATTTCATTCCAACTGCAAGACCAGATATTATAGTCGTAGCAGGTCCTGTTTCAGATTGATTCGCAATTTTTTGTACATGAGAATAGTCACCAGATGTATATATTTCAGTCAATTGACCTATACACATTCCAACTATTATACCTATTAACACTACCCAAAAACCCTTAAAATCTCCTAATAAATTATTGGATAATACAATTCCAAAACCCATAGTTAAAACTGACGATACATAAGTTCCCATTTTAAGTGCTTTGTGAGGATCACTCTTTTCATCTGACTTTACAAAGAATGTACCTACTATACTTCCTATTATCCCTCCTGCGGATAATAATAAAGGAAATATAGCTCCATTTATACCGTATGCTATAAGCCCAAGTGTTATAGCAGCTATTAATGATCCTACGTATGATTCAAACAAATCAGCACCCATACCTGCAACATCTCCTACATTGTCCCCTACATTATCAGCTATAACAGCAGGATTTCTAGGATCATCTTCTGGTATTCCTGCTTCTACTTTACCTACGAGATCTGCTCCTACATCAGCAGCCTTTGTATATATTCCTCCTCCAACACGCCCAAATAAGGCAAGCGAAGATGCTCCAAGACCGAATCCTGTAAGTATCTTTGCTGATTCAGATGGATTATTTCCTAACTTACAAAGAATTAGAAATAAAAAACCAATTCCTAAAATACCAAGACCTACTACTGTCATTCCCATCACAGCACCACCCGAAAATGCAATGCTTAGTGCCTTGTTCATTCCATCTTTTTGGGCTGCATTTGCAGTTCTTACATTTGCTTTTGTTGCAACTTTCATACCAAAAAAACCTGCCAATGTAGAGAATAACGCTCCTACTAAAAAACATACTCCAGTAAGTGGGTTTATAAATAAACATAAAACTATAAATATAGCTGCTACAAATAAAACCAAACTTTTGTACTCTCTAGTCAAAAAAGCCATTGAACCTTCTTGTATATACGAAGAAATTTCTTTCATCCTGTCAGTACCAACCTCTACCCTGTTAATTTTATTTGCTAGTATAAATGCAAATATCAAGGCTATAATACCTGAAATCGATGCAATGCCGGCATATGAGATCATTCTCTCAACATCCCCCTTCAAGATTTATTTTAGCTTTTAAATAGCTATATTAAGTTTATATTATTTTATTTGTCCTATTATGATATATAATTTCCTTAAAAATTAAAAATGACGCTTATTAAAATACCTTATAAGGTATTTTAATAAGCGTCATTTTTAATTAAACACTATATAAAATTATTGTATAGCAACTAATGCTAATGCCACTATTATAAATAAAGTTGCACAAACAGATGTTACCTTTGAAAATAAAGCATCTAAACCTCTTGCTTTAGTTCCTATAACTTGTTCTGCCCCTCCTGCTATACTTCCAGAAAGACCTGCACTTTTTCCTGATTGAAGCAATACACTTACAATCAACACTATACTACTTATAAATTGAATTACCATTAAAAAAGTTTTCATGCTACACCTCCTTGATTTTAAGCTAAATTAATATAGTTAGTTTAACATATATAAATTAATCATTCAATAAAAAATTCGACTACTCGCTAACGCGGTGACTCATATCGCCAACGATCCTTAACAGGCTCCGTTGCTCAAAAATAGTTGATACTACAGTTCTTTAATCAATAGTATGCATATATCCAAGTTTTTATAATGTAGAGTAAATAAAAATAGGAAGGATATATATCCTCCCTATCATTTTTAATTATTTTAAGTTAAAGAAAGCTTTCATTCCAGGATATTGAGCTACTTCACCAACTATTTCTTCAATTCTTAATAATTGGTTGTACTTAGCAACTCTATCAGTTCTACAAGGAGCACCAGTCTTGATTTGTCCTGCATTAAGTGCAACAGCTAAATCAGCTATAATAGTATCTTCAGTTTCTCCTGATCTATGAGATATAACAGCTGTGTATCCAGCTCTGTTAGCCATTTGTATAGCATCTAGAGTCTCAGTTAAAGTTCCTATTTGGTTAAGCTTTATAAGTATAGAATTTGCTATACCATTTTCTATACCTTTTGATAATCTTTCAGTGTTAGTAACGAATAAATCGTCTCCAACTAATTGAATTTTGTTACCTAATTTTTCAGTAAGTAACTTCCATCCATCCCAATCATCTTCGTCTAATGCATCTTCAAGAGATATAATTGGATATTTTTCAACTAAGCTAGCGTAGAAATCTACCATTTCTTCAACAGATAATTCTCTTCCTTCTCCAGCTAATACATACTTCTTAGTTTCTTTGTTATAGAACTCTGTAGCAGCTGCATCTATAGCTATTCTAATATCTTTTCCTGGCTCGTATCCAGAAACTTTAACAGCCTCAACTATTACTTGTAAAGCTTCTTCATTTGATGCTAAGTTTGGAGCAAATCCTCCCTCGTCACCTACACCAGTTCCAAGTCCTTTTTCTTGTAATACTTTCTTTAAGTTATGGTATACTTCAGCACACATTCTTAAAGCTTCTTTGAAACAACAAGCTCCAACAGGCATAATCATGAATTCTTGAATATCAACGTTGTTATCAGCATGCTCTCCACCATTTAATATGTTCATCATCGGAACTGGAAGTTGCTTTGCATTTACCCCACCAATATATTGGAATAATGGAAGTCCTAATTCTTCAGCAGCAGCTCTAGCTACAGCCATAGAAACTCCAAGTATTGCATTAGCTCCTAATTTTCCTTTGTTTTTAGTTCCATCAAGCTCTATTAAAAGATTATCTATTCCTACTTGATCAAATATATTCATACCTTCAAGTTCTGGAGCTATTATGTTGTTTACATTGTCAACAGCTTTAGTAACTCCTTTACCTAAGTATCTTCCTTTATCTCCATCTCTAAGTTCAACAGCTTCAAATGCTCCAGTAGAAGCTCCAGATGGAACTATTGCTCTTCCTACTTCTCCACTTTCAAGCATTACTTCAACCTCTACAGTTGGATTTCCTCTTGAATCTAATATTTCTCTAGCGTATACTTCTTGAATAAAACTCATATTTGTTTCTCCTCTCTAAATTAACAAATTTATTGTAGTATTTTTATATTTTACTTTATAAGAAGACTGTTACCAGTCATTTCCTCAGGTTTTTGTATGTTCATAGTGTCAAGTAAAGTAGGTGCTAAATCACAAAGTTTACCTCCATCTTTTAACTTAACATCTTCATCAGTTATAAATATACATGGAACTTCATTTGTAGAATGTGAAGTAACTGTATTTCCATTTTCATCACACATATGCTCAGCATTTCCATGATCTGCTGTTATTATAGCTTTTCCACCTAATGAAACTATCTTGTCTATGATTTTTCCAAGACATTCATCTATAGTTTCAACAGCTTTAACAGTAGCATCTATAACTCCTGTATGTCCTACCATATCTGGATTTGCATAATTTAAAACTATAAAATCATACTTATCTTCATCAAGTCTTTGAAGTAAATTTTCTGTAACTTCATAGGCTGACATTTCAGGTTTTAAATCATATGTTGCAACCTTAGGAGATGGTATTAAGCATCTCTCTTCTCCTTCATTAGGATCTTCTACCCCTCCATTAAAGAAGAATGTAATATGAGCATATTTTTCAGTTTCTGCAATTCTAAGTTGTTTTATACCCTTAGAACTTAAATATTCACCCAATGTATTACTAAGTTTTTGTGGCTTAAATGCAACATTTACCTCTTTTATAGTTATATCATATTGAGTCATACAAACAAATACAGTATCTATATAATCCCTTTTAAATCCATCAAATTCTCTTGATGCTATACTTCTTGTTATTTGTCTTGCTCTATCTGGTCTAAAGTTAAAAAATACGATTGAATCATTTTCTTCTATTTTAGCTATCGGCTTATCATTTTCAAGAATTACAGTAGGAAGTACAAATTCATCAGTTTTATCATCATTATATGCTTTTTCAACTGCTTCTTTTGCACTGTTTGCTGTTTCTCCTTCAGATAATACCATGCTGTTATATCCAAGTTCGATTCTTTCCCATCTATTATCTCTGTCCATTGAATAGTATCTTCCTGAAACAGTAGCTATTTTACCTACTCCTATTTCTTTCATATAAGATTCTATTTCTTCTATATATTTAACTGCACTTTTAGGATCTGTATCTCTTCCATCTAAGATTGCATGTACGTATACTTTTTCAAGACCTTCTTTTTTTGCAAATTCTAAAAGTCCTTTTAAATGATTTATATGAGAATGTACTCCACCATCAGACAAAAGACCCATTATATGAAGATTTCTATTGTTTTCTTTTGAATTATTCATAGCTTTTAATAATTCTTCATTTTTAAAGAAATCTTTATCTTTTATAGATTTAGTTATTCTAGTAAGCTCTTGGTATACTATTCTTCCTGCTCCAATATTTAAGTGTCCAACCTCTGAATTTCCCATTTGACCATCTGGAAGTCCAACGTATTCTCCACTCGTCTGTATTGAAGTACAAGGATATTTTGTTGCATATTCACTCATATTAGGAGTTTTAGCTTGTTTTATCGCATTTCCTAAATCCGAATTATTTATACCCCAACCATCTAATATGATTAAAGCTGTAGGCTTTTTCATGTCTATCAACTCCTTAGAAATTAACAAGTTCTACGTAATCTTTTGGTTGAAGACTAGCTCCACCAACTAAAGCACCATCTATATCTGATTCATTCATTATTTCTTCTACGTTAGCTGGCTTAACACTTCCACCATATTGTATTCTAACTTCTTCTGCAGTTTCCTCAGAGTACACATTAGCTACAACTTCTCTTATATAAGAGATAACATCATTAGCATCTTTACTGCTAGATGTTTTTCCTGTACCTATAGCCCATATCGGCTCATAAGCTATAACTATATCCTTTATATCTTTTTCATCTATGTTTACTAAAGCTTTCTCAACTTGAACTTTAACTATATCCTTAGTTTTATCAGCTTCTCTTTCTTCTAAAGTTTCACCAACACATACTATAGGATTTATTTTGTATTCTAAAGCTTTTATAACCTTTTTATTTACAGTTTCATCAGTTTCATTGAAGTATTGTCTTCTCTCAGAGTGACCTATTACAACATAGTCAACATCTATCTCTTTTAACATAAGAGGAGATATTTCTCCAGTAAAAGCGCCATTTTCTTCAAAGTGCATATTTTGAGCACCAATTTTAATATTAGTTCCTTTAGAAACTTCTTTTAAATCCTTAAGTAATGTAAATGGAGCACAAATAACTGCTTCAACATCAGTTCCATTTATTTCAGATTTAACTTCATTAACAAATTCAACAGCTTCTTTTATAGTTTTATGCATTTTCCAGTTTCCTGCAATAATAGGTTTTCTCATAACTACACTCCCCTTTTAAATTATTTATTATTTAAAGCTACTATTCCTGGAAGCTCTTTTCCTTCTAAGAATTCAAGTGAAGCTCCACCACCAGTAGATATGTGAGTCATTTTATCTCCAAAGCCTAATATATTTACAGCAGCAGCACTGTCTCCGCCACCAATTACAGTTGTAGCATCTGCATCTGCCATAGCTTTAGCAACTTCTACAGTTCCTTTTGCAAAGTTTTCAAACTCGAATACTCCCATAGGTCCATTCCATATAACTGTTTTAGCTTCTTTAACAGCATCAGCATATAATTTTGCAGTTTTAGGTCCTATATCAAGCCCCATAAATCCTTCTTTTATGTTTTCATCTTCTGTAACAACAGGAGCTGTATCTTTATCAAACTTTTCTCCAGTAATATGATCAACTGGAAGTAATAATTTAACTCCTTTTTCTTTTGCTTTTTTAACCATTTCTATTGAATAATCCATTTTATCTTCTTCAAGTAAAGAAGTTCCGATTTCATATCCTTGTGCTTTTAAGAATGTGTAAGCCATTCCGCCACCAATTATTAATGTATCTACTTTTTCAAGTAAGTTATTTATAACATTTATCTTATCAGAAACTTTTGCTCCTCCAAGTATTGCTACAAAAGGTCTTACTGGAGTTTCAACTGCTTCTCCTAAGAATTTTAATTCTTTTTGAATTAAGTATCCACATACGCTAGTTTCTACAAATTCAGTAACTCCAACAGTAGAACAGTGAGCTCTATGAGCAGTTCCAAATGCATCATTTACAAATACATCTGCTAAAGATGCTAATTCTTTTGAGAAGTTTTCTTCATTTTTAGTTTCTTCTTTTCTATATCTAGTATTTTGAAGTAAAACTACATCTGAGTTTTTCATATCATCAACTGCTTTTTTAGCATTTTCTCCTACAACATTATCATCTGCTGCAAATACAACTTCTTTATTTAACATTTCTGATAATCTCTTCGCTACAGGAGCTAAAGAAAGCTCTGGCTTAGCTTCTCCCTTTGGCTTACCTAAGTGAGAACATAAAATAACTTTTGCTCCGTTTTCTATTAAGTACTTTATAGTAGGTAAAGCTCCTACTAATCTATTTTCATCAGTTATAACTCCATCTTTTAAAGGTACATTAAAGTCGCATCTTACTAATACTTTTTTTCCGTTCACATCTATATTTTCTATAGTCTTTTTATTTAACATTGACATAATATACAACTCCTTTTCGCTATAAAGTATATCACATTTTCATAAAAATGTTATACTTTTTTACATTTTGATTCAAATATAAAAAGTCCTGAGTCCGTAGTATACACTACAAACCCGGACTTGTTTAAAACTCAAATTATAGTATTATTTTGAAAGATTTACAAAGTGTTGTAAAGTTCTTATTAATTGAGCTGTATATGACATTTCATTATCATACCAAGAAGCAACCTTAACTAATTGCTCTCCATTAACTTCCATAACCTTAGTTTGAGTAGCATCGAATAATGATCCGAAATGCATTCCAATTATATCAGAAGATACTAATGGCTCCTCAGTATATCCGTATGATTCATTAGCAGCAGCCTTCATAGCTTCGTTAACTTCTTCTGCAGTCACTTTATTTTCAAGTGTACAAACAAGTTCAGTTAATGAACCAGTTATTACTGGAACTCTTTGAGCTCCTCCGTCTAATTTACCTTTAAGTTCTGGTATAACAAGACCTATAGCTTTAGCAGCTCCTGTTGATCCTGGAACTATGTTAGCAGCAGCAGCTCTAGCACGACGAAGATCTCCTTTTCTATGTGGTGCATCTAATGTATTTTGGTCATTAGTGTAAGCATGTATAGTAGTCATAAATCCTTTTGTTAAGTTAAATTTATCATTTAATACCTTAACCATTGGTGCTAAACAGTTAGTAGTACAAGAAGCTCCTGATATAACTGTTTCTGATCCATCTAATATATCATGGTTAACATTGAATACTACAGTTTTTAAGTCACCTGTTGCTGGTGCAGATATAACAACTTTCTTAGCTCCAGCTTTGATGTGTGCTTCTGCTTTTGTTTTGTCAGCGAAGAATCCAGTACACTCAAGTACTACATCTACTCCTATTTCTCCCCAAGGTAAGTTTTCTGGGTTAGCTTCAGCAGTTACCTTTATTTCTTTTCCGTTTACAACAAAAGCTCCTTCTTTAACTTCTATTTCTCCATTGAAACGTCCTTGAGCTGAATCATACTTTAATAAATGAGCTAATGTTTTAGCATCTGTTAAGTCATTTATTGCAACCACTTCAAATTCGCTTTTATCAAGCATTGTTCTTAATGCTAATCTACCTATTCTTCCAAATCCATTAATAGCAACTTTAATCATGTTTATTCCTCCTAGTTAATTTATATTTTAAATTATGAATTAATTTATTGTATTAAATCAATTCACATATTTTATTTGCAGCACCTTCATCAGTAACTAATACTAAATCCTTTTTTATCTTTGAAATAGCAAGTATTGCTTCTGCTTTTCTACTTCCTCCAACTATTCCTATAGTATTTCTTATTGCTTTGAAATTTTCAAGCTTTATACCTATAGTACTAGTCTCATATATTATTTCGCCATCTCTGTTAAAATAATACCCAAAAGCCTCACCTACAGCTTCTTTTGACATTATATATTGGTATTCAGAATCAGGCATCTTTCTTCTTCTTGCCATATCATCTGCTCTTCCAACACCAAATACTAAAACATCTACATTTTGTATATGGCTTAAAGTTTTATTTATCTCAGGTTCTAATATTAATCTATTTATAGTTTCTTCAGTTACATTATCAGGAACATGTAAAAGTTTATAGTTTCCTCCAAACTTCTTCCCAATTATTGCAGCTATATTGTTTGATTGTGTTTCTACCTCTTTGCCAAGTCCTCCTCTAGCTGGAACTACCAAAATATTTTCATATCTTTTTGTTTCATGACAGCAATTAGCAAACTCAAGCATAGTATTTCCGCCAGTGACTCCTATTATATAGTTATTTTTTATTATTTTAGTAAGATATTTGTAAGTTGCTTTACCTATATCTTTTATAACAAGAGAGTCCTCATCAGCATTTCCAGGTAGTATTATAACTTTTTTAATGCCTAGTTTTTTCTTTATTTTTTCTTCTAACTCAGAAATACCCATTATTTCATCCATGAATATCTTCAAATCATTAAGCAGATTGAGTCCATTTTCATTTATGCTCATTCCAGAAGTATATATTTTTATAAGATCTTGTTTTTTCAAAAATTCAACTTCTGACCTAACTACTCTCTCGCTTAAATCCAATTTATTTGAAAGAGATCTTCTTCCTATGGATTCATTTAATGATATCTGATTTAATATTTTGTATCTTCTATACATAACATCTAAAATCTCAGGCATTATTTTTTTCTGAATTTGTATCAAATTTTTCATAAGCTCATACCTCTTAGGCTTTTTTGGTCCCTGTGTTCATTTTATGTCCCTGTGCTTCTATTTTTTTAGTGGGAACTAAAAAGTCCCTATGATTTTTTTTAGTCCCACCTCTTGTTTTAATTCTATACCAACATAGAAATTTTTTCAATATTTTTTTGAAATAATATTATTTTTTTTATTTTATTTTTAATTTTCAAGAAAATTCTTTTCTTTTAGAAGATGATCTTATACCTAGATCTTCTCTATATTTTGCAACAGTTCTTCTAGATATATTTATATCCTTTATTTCTAATAGAGTACATATCTTTGAATCACTATATGGTTTTTTCTTATCTTCAGAGTTTATTATTTCCTTTATTATATTTTTTATACTAGTAGATGCTATATCTTCTTGTTGCTTTAGTCCACTACTGAAAAAGTACTTTAACTCAAACATTCCATGCGGAGTTACTATATATTTTCCATTTACACCTCTACTAACTGTTGATTCATGTATTTCTAAATTTTGAGCTATATCTTTTAATATTAATGGCTTTAAATACTTATTTCCATTTTCAAAAAATTCATATTGATACTTTACTATTTCTTTCGAAATTTTAAGTATAGTATTTTTTCTACTTTCTATATTCTTAACTAAATTAAATGCAGAATTTAATTTTTCTTTTATATACTGCTTAGCATTTTCGTCATCTTGAGAATTTTTTAATATTTCTTCATAAAATTTATTTATCTTTATATGAGTAGTATTTTTTTCATTTAGATAGACTTCATATTCTCTTCCTATTTTTTCGACTATAACATCTGGTGTTATATAATTATTTTTCGAATAAGTATATTTATTTCCAGGCTTTGGATCTAACATTTTTATTACATTTACTATTTCAACACATTTTTCCATATTTATTTTATATTTTTTACACACTTCTTTATATTTTTTATCTGCTAATAATTTCAAATCATCTTCAACAATATTTTCTAAAACATTATCTTGTATATTTTTTTCTCTTAATTGAATCATTAAGCACTCTTCTATATTTCTGGCTCCTATACCACTTGGTTCAAGAGTCTGAACTACCTTTAAGTTTTTCATTAGATTTTCTTTAGTTATTTTTAATGTATTTGAGACTTCCTCTATATCGCTTTTAAAATATCCGTGTTCATCTATTGAATCTATTATATATTCAGCTATTTCTTTGTCTTTTTTATTTAAATCATAATAATTTATTTGATTTTTTAAATATTCATATAAATTCATATTGTATTTAATCATATTTTCTAAATTATAATCTTCATTGTCATAATTTACTGAACTTCCTTGATTATAGGTTCTATTATTTATATTATCTATATATTTTTCCCAATCTATATTATCATTTTTATCCACCTCTATAACAGGATTTTCTTCTCTTTCTTTAGATATAACTTCTTCTAAATCTTGAGTACTCATATTTAATATATCTAAAGACTGTTTTAATTGTTTTGTAAGAACTAACTTTTGACTTTGATTTAATTCTAAACCAAAATTTATTTTCATAAAAATCCCCCTTTACGTTAAACTCATATTTAATAATATTATTATATCAAAAAAAATTTATTTGATTTCAATTTAATATGTATCACTGTATTTATTTGCCTTTTGTTTGTTTTAAATTCCATTTATTTGCCTTTCTTGAAATTTTTGATATATATATTTTACTATAAAATCTAGTTTTTTTGACATACTAATTAAAAGTTCAACATTTTTCCGTTTTATAAGGAGGCTATAAAATGATTAAAAATTTTAGATTACATGTTTTAAGCTTTGTGTTTTTATTGATATTCGGTTGTGCAAGCATATCTTATGCCGATACTGTTTATACAGTAGTTAAAGGTGATAGCATGTGGAAAATTGCTGTAAAATACGAAATTGGATTATCCGAAATAATAAGTGCTAATTCTCACATTAAAAATCCAGCACTTATATATCCAGGAGATAAGCTTACCATTCCTCAAATCAATGATGTAAAAGCTATTGAAAATGAAGTTGTAAGACTTGTAAATGTAGAAAGATCAAAAAATGGTTTAAGCCCACTTACTCAAAACTGGGAATTATCAAGAGTTGCAAGATATAAATCTCAAGATATGATAAATAAAAACTATTTTTCTCATACATCACCAACTTATGGAAGTCCATTTGATATGATGAAAAACTTTGGTATAAGTTACTCAACTGCAGGAGAAAATATAGCTTATGGTCAAAAAACAGCTGCTGAAGTTATGAATTCTTGGATGAACTCTCCAGGACATAGAAAAAATATATTATCTCCTAATTTTACTCAAATAGGAGTAGGTCTTGCTACTAAGTCTAACGGAACAAAATATTGGACTCAAATGTTTATAAGACCTTAAATAATTTTGTGCTTTGAGCAAAAATGAAGGGTATTAAAATACCGTGAATGTGTTAAATATTTTTATAAAACTAAGCATTACATCTTATTGAATATCCTAAAAGTTCTAAACTCACTCTGTTCAAACAACGAACTTTCTTAACGGATATTCAATCGATGTAATGCAAGTTTTATACAAAAACATTTAAATCATTCACTAACATTTTAATACCCTTTATTTGGTATGTATTTTATAAATCATATTCTCTCTCAAATAGATTTATATACGTATTATTTACTACTAATTCCATGCCCATTATAAATATTTAAGTACATGTAACCAACTTCATGTTATTAGCCTAATGTTAAGTTAAAGTTGTAGTAAAATTTGTATAATGTTTTAACCAAGTATCATGCAAATCTAAATGAGTATAAATCTGCGATGCATATATAAATACCTTAATCTAATTATCTTGATTTAAATATTGATTCTTTCATCCTTCAATATCCATTATGATATTCTTACATATATAAGTTAAATCTTTATTAATATTTAGTTCTATTTTTTTGTGCAATTCAACATATTCATTCATATTTTGATTAAGAAACTCATCATTGAAAACTTTTTTGATGACTTTTCAATTAATCCATTATAACGAGGCCCTTTAAACATTTCTGATTCACCAATTTACTCTATTTGATTGATATATATTTTTTTAATCGTTTAGTCCCAGTATAATATATATTCATCAGTGTACATAACACGTTTTTAAATAAGCTCATTAGCTTGATTTTAATGGTAGTTGGTTTTGGTGCAAAAGCAGCCTATAGATATTATGTTTGAGTATTTTATTTGTATTAGATGTTGATTGGTGTTGCCATGGGGAATATATTAATAACTCCTTCTAATGATATTAGTTATATACAATATCTAATAAGAATTTTATTAAAAATAAGTTCCCCTCATTTATACTTATTTTTTTTATGCTTAAGCTTTAAAAGGGGGTTCTCCAAAGCTTTTATCCAAAGAGATAGCTATTTCATTATTTCTATCGCCTTCTTCTTTTTCACCTAACATATATTGGGTTGTAGCTAAGCTGTAGTAACCTAAAGCAAAATCAGGCTTGTTTTTTATTGCCATTTTATAACATTTTTTAGCTTTTTTAAACTCTTTTAAAATACAAAACATAGTACCTAAATTATTATATGCATCAATATGTAGTGGATCTATAGAGATAACTTTTTCATAATATTTAATTGCTTCATTTATATTATTTATTGCATAAAAAGTATTTGCAATGTTAAAGTTTGAATGGATATAATTAGGATTAATCTCTATAGACTTTAAATACATATCTATAGACTTTTTGAATTCTTTTAATTCATATAAAGCATTTCCTAATTTAAAATATACTTCAAAATCACTACTGTCTAATTTAATGTATTTTTTATATGCTTGAACACTCTCAGTATATTTTCCTAAATTTAAAAAAGCATTTCCTAAATTTAAAAGAGCTGATGCAAAATTTTTATTTATTTTAATAGCTTTTTTAATATAACTAATAGCTTTTTTATAGGATTCTAATTTAATATAGATAGCTCCAAGATTATTGTATGCTTCAGCCAAATTAGGGTTTAATTCTATAGCCTTTTTATAATTTTTAATAGCATTATCTATATAATTAGATTTTTGTAATGCTGTTGCCAAGTTAGAGTATAATTCTGCTTTATTTGGATTAAACCGTATTCCAGCTTTATAAACTTGTATAGCCTCACCTACTAATTCTAATTCACTTAATGAATTAGCTAAATTATTATAATACATATATTCATATGGATTTAAATTTATCGCTTTTTCACAAAGTTCTTTTGATTCTTTATATCTTTTCATTTTATAAAGTAAAACACCATAATCATTATATACATCATCATAATTAGAATTGATATTAATTGCATTTTTATATTGTTTTTCAGCCTCTTCATAATTACCCATACTGCTATAAACACTTCCCATTATTTTATATATTTCGTAATCATTTGGTTCTATATTGATTATTTTTTTAATAATCTCTAATGCCTTTTTAAATTCTTTCAGTTCCTCATATAGTAATGCTAATCCATAGTAAGCGTTAACTGATTCAGGATATAATTCAATCTCTTTTTTGTACATTCTTTTCGCATCATCGTATAATTTTAAATCACAATAAATATTTCCTAGATTGTTATGTACATCTTTATGATTTGCATTTAACTTCAAAACTGTTTCATAACATTTTTTTGCGGCTTTATAATCATTCAACTTAACCTGTGTATTTCCTAAATTATAATATGCCAATATATTGCTAGAATCTAATTCTATAGCTTTTAAAAAATTTGTTTTTGCAACTTTAAACTTTTCTTCTTCATATAAAAAAATAGCTCTATATAAATATCCATAAGAATAATTATTATATTTCTCAATAAATGAATCTACTAATACTTGTTTTTCTTCTTTATCTTTAATGAATGATATATTTATTAGTTCCTCTATCAATTGATAGTTATCAAATTTTATAAAATCTAAAATCTGTTTATACTTGTCCTTCATTAATTTATTTAATGGTATAGAGTTGATATCTGATAATTGATTCATAAATTCAGCAATTAATCGAGAAATTTGTTCGATTATTTTTATTTCTTCATATATTGGAATACTATTCAAAATATCTAATCCACTTACTTCATTTTTTAATTGATTTAGTTGTTCCTCCCAATGTTTTATGTACTTAAGTCTACCTCTTATCTGAAAAATTTCAGCATCATCTAAAATAATAGGCAATATCCTTCCTTTATAATTTTCATCTTTTGTAAATTCTAAAACCTCATACATACAATTCTTTGATTTTAAATAACTACTACTTACTATCATAATCACATAGTCAGCATTCCTAATATTTTTCATAAATTCCTTAATACTATCTTTAAAATTTAGATTTCTTTCATCTCTAATAAATCTTATTCCCATCATCTGAAAATCTTTGTCAATTTTATCTACAATCTCTTTATCATTCCACGAATAGGATATAAAAATCTTTGGTATATTCACTTTTAAATCTCTCCATTCCAAACTACATATTCTAATTATATATTAACTCTTTGTATTTGGTATTTACTGTACTTTTACAACCTATAGTGCTGAATTCTTTCTTTTCTAATACATCAAACTGCTTCTTCATCAATTCTATGTTTATATTCTGATACAAACTCATTAACTGTTATTTCTTTTTTTTATACATCTATTTGACTATATAAAAAAACAAATTCCCATTATAGACATTATTTATAGTATCAATTTCAATTGCATAGGAAAATTATACCATATAAATTAATTAAAGGGTTATCAAGAGAAGTAGAATTATTTCTTATCTTTTTTGCATGATAAAAATATTGAGGCAAGATTTAATTTTATAATATAATAATTACAATTTAAAACTCTCTATAAAAATGTTAGTGAATGCTTTTAGATATTTTGATTAATATAACTTAGTTTTTGTCGTTTAATAATGCGTTAAGAAATTTGCGTGTCTGACCATAGGGAGTTCGCAAATTTTAGAATTATTAATAAGACAAAGGCTTAGTTGTATTCAAAATATCGTTGCATGAGCGGTATTTTTATAGAGAGTTTTAGATAACCCACAGAATCTAAATATCTTTATTTGTTATTCTAAAAAAGATGTGCCTTTAATTGGCACATCTTTTCTTTATATACTTATATTCTTTTTTATTATAATAATCTATCTAATCCTTGTTTTAAATCATCTATTATATCTTCTACATCTTCAAGACCTACTGATAATCTTACAAGTCCATCACTTATTCCCGCTTGCATTCTTTCTTCTGGAGTATACGGAGAGTGAGTCATAGATGCTGGATGTTGAATTAATGTTTCGCAATCTCCTAAACTAACTGCTAATGTGCAAAGTTCAAGGCTGTTTATGAATTTTATTCCTTCAGCTATTCCACCCTTAACTTCAAAAGCTATCATAGCACCTGGCATGTCCATTTGTTTTTTAGCTATATCATATTGTTCATGATCTTCAAATCCTGGATAATATACTTTATCTATAGCTTCATGATTTTTTAAGAATTTTGCAACTTCGATTGCATTTTCACAGTGTCTCTTCATTCTTACATCTAAAGTTTTTAATCCTCTTATTATTAAGTATGCATCAAACGGACTAAGAACTGCTCCTGTCATGTCCTTTACTCCAAATAATCTAACATTATTTATAAACTCTTGCTTTCCTACTACAAATCCTGCTATAACATCGCCATGACCATTTAAATATTTAGTAGCAGAGTGCACTACAACATCAGCTCCAAGTTCAATAGGTCTTTGAATAAAAGGTGTACAGAACGTACTATCAACCATTAATATACAATCTTCTTTTTCATGAGTAACCTTAGCTACTGCTTCAATATCAACAACCTTTAAAGTTGGATTAGCAGGTGTTTCTATGTATACAACCTTAGTATTATCCTTCATAGCTTTTTTAATATTATCTGCATTAGATGCATCTACAAAAGTAACTTCCACACCAAATCTTGTAAGTCCATGATTTAAAAGTGCAAAAGTACATCCATATAAAGTTTCATCCGCAACTATATGATCTCCAGCTTTTAAAGCAGTCCAAAGTGCAGATGATATAGCTCCTATACCTGAAGCTGTAGACATACAAGCTTCAGCATTTTCAAGAGTTGCTACTTTTTCTTCTAATTGTGTAGAAGTCGGGTTGCCAAGTCTTGTATATATATATCCTGGCTCCTCAAGTGCAAATCTTCTTCCACCTTGCTCTGCATTATCAAATACAAAAGTAGATGTTTGATATATAGGAGTAGTTAAAGCTCCTGATACAATATCCTTCTTATGACCAGCGTGAATAGTCTTTGTAGAAAAACCAGCTTTCTTTAAATTATAATTACTCATATTATATCCCCTCCATATAATATTTTACATGTTAATTTATCCACTTACAAGGGGATTAGTCTGTATTTTTAGATTTGTTTGAATCTTTTAAATTTTATCAACAAATCTAAAAAAGCCAGATAGAAAAATTCTATCTGACTCAATATTTACTCTTATATACTATCTATAAGTTTTTTTAAATCAACCTCATCAAACTGATGACTTGTATTACAAAAATGACAAGTAAGTTCTGCCTTTTTATCAGTCTCAAGTATTTCTTCTAAATCCTTCTTACCTATACTAATCAGTGCTCTTTCAAATCTTTCCTTGCTACAATCACACTCAAATCCAACCTCATACTTATCAAGAATATCATGATCAAGACCTTCCAGTACTATATCTAATATATCTTCTGGCATTTTTCCTTCAGCTATTAAAGTTGATATAGGCTTCATATCTGATAAGTTTTTTTCTAATATCTGTATGCTTTCTTCACAAGCATCAGGAAGAAGCTGAATTATAAACCCTCCCGATGCTTTTATTGAATAATCAGTATCAACTAATACACCTAAAGCTATTGCAGATGGTTGTTGCTCTGAATATGCATAGTATGCAGTAAAGTCCTCTGCTATTTCTCCATTTACTAACGGATATGAACCTATATATGGTTTTTTAAGACCTAAATCCTTTATAACAGTTATAGTTCCTTGTGTTCCAACAGCAGCTCCAACATCAAGCTTACCAGCATACTTAGGAGGAACGTCAGCAAAAGGATTTGATACATATCCCTTTACCATTCCCTTTGAATTACTAACTATAACTATATTGCCCACAGGTCCATCACCTTTTATCTGAACTGTTAATTTATCATTTTCATTTTTCATCATAACACCCATCATAGATGTAGCAGTTAAAGTTCTTCCAAGTGCAGCACTTGCAACCGGAGTTGTATTATGTATCTTTCTAGCCGTCTCTACCATATCTGTAGTATATGCGGCAAAAGCTCTTATACTGTGATTTCCAGCACTCGCTCTAATTATGTAATTTTTCATATTTGCCTCCTTACGAATATTATCTATAATTGAAAATATTATAACTTAATTTCATATTAAAATTCCCTGATATTAAGTTTCACTTTATCAGGGAAAAAGTATATCATCTAAATAATAGGCAGTCAATTATGTTATATTATTTTTTACACACAAAAAACGCTCTCTCACTTTCTTCATCTGCATTAAAAAAAGTAAAATCTTTATATACCTTAATATCTTCAAATCCCGCATCTTTCAGCATTTGTAATATTTCATCATTTTTATAAGCTCTTTGATAATGAGTTTCTTCAAACTTTTGATAGTGTTCTCCATCTCTTGTAAAGAATGCTAGATCCATCTCTACTATATCACTCTCATCGTCAAAATAATTTTCCCAAATATAAGTTATATCTTCTCTATTTTCTCCAAAAGTGTTGTTGCCAAGTATATTTGATAATTTATTATATGAGCTTATATCAAATATGAATACACCTTTATGCTTAAGAAGTTCATATACATTATTAAATATACTCTGTATATCTTCATCCTCCAATATATAATTGAATCCATCACATGCACATAAAACACAATCTAAGTTGTAAATTTCAAAATCAAGTTCAGTCATATCCTGATTTAAAAATATAACCTCTATTCCTTCATCTATACACTTTTCTCTTGCTACACTAAGCATATCTTCCGATATATCGATTCCTAAAATATCATAGTTTTTTTTAGCAAAAGGTATAGTTAAATTACCTGTTCCACATGCAAGCTCTAATATATTTTTCACATCTACATTTTCTTTTTCTATTATTTTTTCTATATACTCTACCCATTTATCATAATCTACATTATCCATTAAATTATCGTATATGAATGCGAAATCTTTATACTGCATATCCTTCTCCTATTTCTTTTTCTTATTTTTTTTCCTAGCCGTAAGCATTCCACCAATTCGACCCGCTTCCTTTGCTGTAAGCCCTGCCCAGCCTTGTTCATTTATTTTATCAATAAGCCCTATCTCACCAGCAATTTCATATTTCATTATATCATTTTCTGTAACTATTTTCTTCTTTTTATTTTTCTCCATGATAAAACCTCCTTTTTTCTTATTTTTACCATGTTCACTTAAATTATTCTTCGACATTTTTTTACTTTTTTCTCTTGTGTTTTTTTGTATACAATGATACAATATACTTCGTTGTGAAATAATATTATTTTTCCACTCCCCCTTTAGTATAAGAAAGAGGTCAGCTATTTAGCTGACCTCTTTCTCGTGTACAAAAAAATTATATAATTCCCAAAGCACCTTTATACTTTAACAATTCCACATATACGTTTATACCATTTAAAAGTATTTTCTCATCAAAATTAAATTTTATATTATGAAGACCATTCACAAACTCTTTATCAACATTTCTAGACCCCAACATAAAAAACAGCCCTTTAACATGTTGTTGATAATATGAAAAATCCTCAGCTATCATTAAAGGCTCTAGTATTTTTATATATTTATTATCAATAGCTTCTTTGAATTCATAAAATAGTTCTTCATCATTGTTAACCGCAGGATAATCATCTCTTATTTCTATATTTATTTCGCAGTTAAACGATTTTTCAAATCCACACGCAATTTCACGAACTCTTTTCTTTATTTTGTCATACACTTCTTGCTTAAATGCTCTTATAGTACCTTCAAGCTTAACACTTTCAGCTATTATATTCCTTCTACTTCCACCCTCTATTTTTCCAATGGTTAATACACCTTCATCAAGAGGTCTTATATTTCTAGATATTATACTTTGTATAGAATTCATAAAATTCGAAGCTATCACTATTGAATCAATAGCATTTTGAGGCATAGCTCCATGGCCACCTTTACCTATTATTTTAATATCTATTTCACCTGTTTGGGCTAAGAAATGATGGGGTTTAACTCCCACAAATCCTTCTTCTATATTTGGATATATATGAAGTCCGTATATTTCATCAACACTATATTTTTCTAAAATTCCTTCTTTTATTAAAGGAAGTGCCCCTCCTGGTGATTCTTCTGCTGGTTGAAAAATAAAAACTATATTATCTAATAATTTATCTTTATTAATAGTTAAATACTCTATAAGACCTAAAAGTACACTCATATGTCCATCATGACCGCAAAGATGCTTTATTTGTCCATCTATATTTAAAGCATCCATATCTGCTCTAAAAGCTATATTTTTTTTAGCTTTTTTACCTTTTATTATACCCACTATTGCAGTTTCTAAATATTCTTCATATTCTACTCCTAAAACATCTAAATAATCTTTTATATACTTAGATGTTTTGTACTCCTTCATACCCAATTCTGCTATCTTATTTAAGCTGTTTCTGTGCTTATACACAACATCAGTTAACATTGAAACATCTACTCTTATATCCATTTTTATCTCCTTTCGAAAAACAATTATCACAATACCATATTTTGTTGAATATATTTATATTGAATGGTACTATATATTAAGATATTTGTTTTTTGATTCATTATAAAATTTATAATATCATATATTTATGATAAAGGGGGTTTATCCATGAAAAAAGTAAACGTTGCGATAGTTGGTGCAACAGGAATGGTAGGACGAACATTTTTAAAAGTTTTACAAGAAAGAAATTTTCCTATAGAAAACCTATATCTATTAGCATCTAAGAAATCTGCTGGTGATATTGTTAACTTTAATGGAAAAGACTACATAATAGAAGAATTGACAGAAGATTCTTTCGACAAAGATATAGATATCGCTTTATTCTCTGCAGGAGGCGAAATAAGCAAAAAATTCGCTCCAATAGCTAAAGAAAAAGGCGTTATAGTAGTAGACAATAGTAGTATGTGGAGAATGCATGACGATGTACCTTTAGTTGTTCCAGAAGTTAATCCTGAAGATGTAAAAAAACACAATGGTATAATAGCAAATCCAAACTGCTCTACTATTCAAGCTGTAGTACCTTTAAAAGCTCTTCACTCTAAATTCGGTATAAAAAGAATAGTATACTCAACATATCAAGCAGTTTCAGGATCAGGAGTAAAAGGTATATCTGATTTAAAAGAAGGTATTAAAGGAAATGAGAATAGATTATATCCTCACCCTATAGCTTATAATGCTCTACCTCATATAGATACATTCTTAGATAATGGTTATACAAAAGAAGAAATGAAAATGATAGATGAAACTAAAAAAATATTAAATGATCATACTATAAAAATAACAGCTACAACTGTAAGAGTACCAGTAATGTATTCTCATAGTGAATCTGTAAATGTTGAATTTGAAAAAGAATTCGATGTTAAAGAAGTATTCGATATTTTAAATAGTACAGATGGAATTGTCATTGTAGATGATCCTAAAAATAATGTATATCCACTTGCATTAGATGCTGCAGGAAAAGACGAAGTATTTGTAGGAAGAATAAGAAGAGACTTTAGTTTAGATAACGGTATCAATATGTGGGTTGTTGCTGATAATATAAGAAAAGGAGCTGCAACTAACACAGTTCAAATAGCTGAGCTTTTATTGAAATATAATTTAGTATAGAGAGGATGATTTTAATGCTATTTAAAGGTTCTGGTGTTGCTTTAGTTACCCCATTTAAAAATGGAAAAATCGATTTCGAAAAATTAGGAGAAATTATAGAATACCATATTAAAGAGGGAACAGATGCATTTATAGTATGTGGAACTACTGGTGAAGCATCTACAATGACTGATGAAGAGCAAATAGAAACTATAAAATTTGTGATAGATAAAACAAATAAAAGAATACCAGTGATAGCAGGAACTGGTTCTAATAATACTGCACATTCTATACACCTTAGCCAAAAAGCTGAAGAATTAGGAGCAGATGGACTTTTAGTTATAACTCCTTATTACAATAAGTCTACTCAAAAAGGTCTTATTTCTCACTTTAATGCTATAGCTGATGCTGTTAATATTCCTATAATAGTTTATAACGTTCCAGGAAGAACAGGAGTTAATATAAAGCCTTCTACTCTAGCTCAAATAGCTACGCATAAAAACATAGTAGCAGTTAAAGAAGCTAGTGGAGACATATCTCAGGTTGCTGAGATGGCAAGAGTTTGTCCTGATGGATTTGGAATATATTCTGGAAATGATGATATGATTCTACCATTATTATCACTTGGAGGATGCGGTGTTATATCAGTTGTTGCAAATATATGTCCAAAAGATACACATGACTTAGTTTATAAATATTTCGAAGGAGATATTGAGGGTTCTAGAAAACTTCAATTAGATATGAAACCTTTGATAGATTCATTATTTATAGAAGTAAATCCTATTCCAGTTAAAACAGCTATGAATTTATTAGGATTTGACATGGGTGAACTTAGACTTCCACTAGTTGATATGGAGGATTGCAATTTAAGCGTATTAAAGAAAGAATTAACAAACTACGGATTCAAATTATAGCTTTTTATAAAATCCTATATTGCATATGCGGTATAGGATTTTAAATAGCTTTATTATAGGAGGTTTAAGATGATTAAAGTTATAGTTAATGGCTGCCTTGGAAAAATGGGAAAAGTTTTGACAAAGTCTATATGCGACGATAAAGCTTTTGAACTTGTAGCAGGTGTTTCTAAAGAAATTAATGAAACTACTGGGTATAATGCATACTCTAACATATTAGAAATCAAGGAAAAAGCTGATGTGATAATAGATTTTTCCAACCCGACTACATTAAAGGATATGCTCGATTATTCTAAAAAAACTAAAACACCGTTAGTTATAGCAACAACTGGGTATACTAATGAAGAGCTTAGTATGATAGACGAACACTCTAAAGAAGTTGCAGTGTTTCATAGCTCAAATATGTCACTAGGAGTAAATCTTATGTTAAAGCTTGTAGAAATATCAGCTAAAGCTCTTAGCAATTTTGATATAGAAATAATTGAAAAACACCATAACAAAAAAGTTGATGCACCTAGTGGTACTGCTTTAATGCTTGCAAATGAAATTCAAGCTGTTTTAGATAATGAATTTAACTTTGGAAGACATGGCAAAAATGCAAAAAGAAAAGAAAATGAAATAGGAATCCATGCAGTTCGTGGTGGAACTATAGTTGGAGATCACAGCGTTATATTTGCAGGTAAGGACGAAATAGTAGAACTTAATCATATCGCCTTATCAAAAGAAATATTTGCACAAGGATCTCTTCAAGCAGCTAAGTTCATTGTAAATAAACAAAATGGATATTATAATATGAAAGACATAGTATCTTTGTAATAAAATTCAGGAGGTAAATTACTAATGATGAAATTAACAGACCCATATGAGATAGCAAAATTTATAAAAAACTCAACTAAAAAAACACCCGTTAAAGTATATTTAAATGGAACACTAAAGACTAAAGATTACGACAACGTAAAAATATTTGGAAGTGATGATAGTTATATTTTAATAGGAGAACATTCATCTATAAAAAATATTTTAGAAGATAACAAAGAGACTATAAAAGATTATCACTTAGAATTTGATAGAAGAAATTCTGCTATACCTACTTATAATTATTTGCATGAAGATGCTAGAATCGAACCAGGCGCTATTATAAGAGATATGGTTTCTATTGATAAAAATGCAGTTATAATGATGGGTGCAGTTATCAATATAGGAGCTGAAATCGGAGAAGGTTCTATGATTGATATGAATGCCGTTATAGGAGCAAGAGGAACTATCGGTAAAAATGTACATCTTGGAGCTGGTGCTGTTGTTGCCGGTGTACTTGAACCCCCTTCTGCTACACCTGTAATACTTGAAGATGATGTTGTTGTAGGAGCAAATGCCGTAATATTAGAAGGCGTTGTTGTTGGAAAAGGATCTGTTGTTGCAGCAGGTGCTGTTGTAACTCAAAATGTACCAGAAGGCGCTGTTGTCGCTGGTTCTCCTGCTAAGATTATAAAAATGAAAGATGAAAAAACAAAAGAAAAAACTAAGCTTATGGAAGATTTAAGAGGATAACATTCTCTCAAATACAAAAATCCAAAATATGTCTATGAAAATACCGAATGCAATAGATATTTTCATAGGCATATTTTCTACTCTATATAAAAAAAGATGGCTATTAGCCATCTTTTTTTATCTATCTTGATTAGTTACGTTGAATACATATGGAACATTTCTATAGTAATCACCATAGTTTAGTCCATATCCAACTACAAATTTGTCATCTATTTCAAATCCTACATAATCAGGAACTAATTCTACTTTTCTTCTAACTGGTTTATCTAACAGTACGCAACATTTTATACTCGCAGGATTTTTTGACTTTAGATGATTCATAACAAAACTCATAGTAAGAGCTGAATCTGTTATATCATCAACTACTAGAATATCGTATCCTTCTACATCATCATTTATATCTGCAAGGACATTTATTTTTCCACTTGACTCTTCTGAGTGTCCATAGCTAGATGTCGTCATAAATCCTAACTTAACTGGAATATCTATCTTTCTAACAAGATCAGCCGTGAATATAAAGCTTCCCTTTAAAAGAGATATAACGAATAATTTCTTATCCTTATAGTCCTCAGATATCTGCTTTCCAAGTTCAACAGTTCTTCTTACTATATCTTCTTCAGAACATAGTGTTTCCCATACTTTAGTTTCTATATCCATTTATAATAAACCTCCTAGAGTAATTGTAATTTAAACTATATTTTAATTAAAAAGTAGATTTTTGTCAACATTACTTTAATTGTTATTCATACCGTCCATAACTTTTATTATAACCTCATCTGTTATTGTCATTCCTTGTGCACTAACTTTTCCTAAGTTTCTTATACTTTCTTCAACTTTATTTCCTACTATTCCGTTAAGCGCTGGTACTATACAGTTATATTTTGCTATTATAGCACTTTGAATAGCAGCAGATGCAGCAGACGCAAGCTTAAGGGCACATCCTGCCTTTGCACCATCACATATCATACCGCTTAAGTTTGCAATCATATTTTCAATTGCTCCATCTATTTGATCATAAGTTCCATCCATAAGCCAAGTTATAGCAGCTGCTGAACCTGTTGATGCCGCTACTCCACATCCACAAACAGCAGATAATCTTCCTGTATAATTCTTTATATAACCTGTGACTAAATGACTTATAGCTAATGCTTTTGATAATTTTTCTTTTGTTTGAGGATATATTTCATTATAAGCAGCTATTGGAAGTATAGCTGTAAGTCCATGGTTTCCACTTCCATTAGAACTCATAACAGGCTTATTAACTCCACTCATTCTAGCATCAGAAGCCGCTGCTGTTAACATCATTGCTTTGTTCATAAGATCATCTGAAAGCATTTTATCATCTATAGCTTTTTTTATTCCATATCCTACACCAATACCAACCTTATTATCTATAGCAACGTTTGCCATATCTAGGTTCATATCTATCCCTTCTAATAAGAAATCTAAATCAGATTCATCCATTTTTTCTATTTCTTGAACTAATTCTTTGATTGTAAGTTTAGATGTTGGGCTGTCAACATGTGTATATTCTATATCTAAGCTTATTTCTCCATTTAATATTACAGAATCATTTTTTTGAATGTGAACAAAGTTATCATGCTTAGTCATTATTATAGTCTTTGATGTATTTTCTTTTCCTTTTAAATTAACCTCTATGTAAACCTTTTCCGCAGTTTCTATAGGAGATATTTTAACCATATTTTGATCCATGAATTTTTCTGATAGAGCAACTTCTTTTTCTCCTAATTTTTCTAATACTCTAAGGCCAAGTTCAGAATCTCCTCCATTAAGTCCCATAGCAGCTGCTATTTTAAGGCCTAATCTTGTTGTTCCAGGTATTCCAACACACATACCATTTTTATATACATTAGGGCTTACAAATATATTACATTCAACTATTTCTTCTCCTAATAATTCCTTAGCCTTAGCACAAGCTAGTGCTACTGCAACTGGCTCTGTACATCCTAAAGCTGGCTTTACTTCTGCTTTTAACATATCTACAAGTATTTTTTTCATTTTAAACCCCCCCAATTAAATTTTTATATCAATTTATATAGCACAAACTATGCCAACTTTTACGAACTAGTTTTTTCAATACCTGTAGTTTATTATTTATCAATACCATCTGTTATATATGGTATTTTGTATCTTTTTGAAATAAAATAATCTCAAATTGAGATTCCAGTCTCAATTTGAGATTATTTTGTTTGCTAAAGTATTATAAATTCTTTGTATTATGGATAACTTATTGAAAAAGCTATACTTGCAATTATTTTTGAGCAACGGAACCTGTAAGGATCGTTGGCGATATGAGTCACAGCGTTAGCGAGTAGACGAATTTTTTATTTGGTACTCTTTCATTTTTCTATAAAGAGTAGCTCTTGATATACCAAGAGCCTCACAAGCTCTTTCCTTATCTTTTTTGTAGTCCTTAAACTTATGTAAAGCTTTAATTATTTCCTGCTTCTCTATTTCCTTAAGAGGTGTTATATCGTCTTTTAGATCATATTTAAATTCTTTATTTTTTTGGGTTACTTTTTGAGGTAAATTTTCGTATTTTATTGTAGATGAATTTGACATGTTTATGCTGTACTCAATTACATTTTGAAGCTGCCTTACATTTCCCGGCCATGGGTAATTCAGTATTTTATTTATTGCATCTTCTTCTATTCCATTTATACATTTATTTAATTTCTTAGCATAATCTTCAATTATATTATCTACAAGTAATACTATGTCTTCTCTTCTATCTCTTAACGGAGGTATATATATAGGAATTACATTTAATCGATAATACAGATCTTCCCTAAACTCACCTTTTTCAACCATCTTTTCTAAATCCTTATTTGTTGCAGCTATTATTCTAACATCAACTTGAATATTTATTTTACCGCCTATTTTTTCAACTTCTCTTTCCTGTAATACTCTAAGTAACTTTCCCTGCAAGTGTATACTCATGTCTCCTATTTCATCAAGAAATATACTTCCTTTATTTGCAAGCTCAAATTTACCCACTTTTCCACCCTTTTTAGCTCCTGTAAATGCACCTTCCTCATATCCAAACAACTCACTCTCAAGCAAGTTATCTGGTATTGCTGCGCAGTTAATAGCTATGAATGAATGCTTACATCTGCTACTAGTATTATGTATTGCTCTTGCAAACAATTCTTTTCCCGTCCCACTTTCTCCTGTTATCAATACAGTAGATGAAGTTTTTGATGCAACCCTAGCTTTATTTTTCACATCTTGCATTGATAAACTATCTCCAATTATATTATCAAACCCTATATTATAGTTTGTCCCAGTTATTTCGTTAAAATTTTCTATAGCGGAAGAATTATCTATAAAATCGAATACATATCCTTTTATATCTCCATCTATTGTTATTGTATTTATATTATATAACCCTCTTAATGTATACTTTTCATTTTTATAAGTAAAAGATGTACTTTTATACCTTTTTTTTATAGTTTTTATCTCATTCTCACTTATAAAGTTTAGTACATCAAATATATTATTTTTATCTAGTTTATCGTCTAATTTAAATATATTTTTGAATTTATCATTGTATTTGTCTATATTTCCATATACATCAGTGGATACTACTGCCTTATCCATATTATTGAGAAGCATTTCTAGCCTTTTTGCCTGTATTTTTATCTCATATGATTTATTCTCTACTTTTATTTTACTAGATATCAAATCTGCCATTTTTGTTAAAAAACTCATCAGTTGACTTTTGTTATTTTTTATATTATAACTTTGTTCTTGCGTAAATGCTATAAGGCCTATAACTCCATATATTTTTTCTTCTAATGATATAGGACAACATACCTCTGCAAATTCTTTGCATTGATTTTTATCCTTACACATTTTACATATTTTATCTTTTCTCGGATTTTCAATTATAAAACTCTCACCTGTATCAAGCGAATTTTTAAATGCTGAGTACAAACTTATCTTCTCTCCTATTTTATCAGCATACTTTCCAGTTCCTGCAATTCTAGTTAAATTTCGATCTACTATAGTAACATCTACATTTAACACAGATGATATAACATCTGCTGTATTTTTTATATCATCTTCTATAAGCATCAAATCTAGCATATTATAACCTGTCCTTTATTCTAAGTTCTATGAGTATTTCTTTTATATCTCTTAATAAAATAATAATCTTATTTATAGAGTATTGAATAGACATAAGTATAATAATAGTCATTATCCAAACTATAGACCCATAATAAATCTTCATTTTTTCCTCCCTTTTTTAGAAAAAATTCACTGTTTAAAATTTGTATAATTTCATTAGAGAAAAAAAGACTAGGTGACCCTAGTCTTTAATCTGTTTTAATACCCATATAAATATAATTTTCACTGTCTATTTCTTTAAGCGTACCGCAAAATCCACTTTGCCCAAATATTTCTACTATTTCTGTAGGTCGATAAAATTTTCCGTTATATCCTTTTATTTTGTTTTGAAGTGACTTTAATTTCACAGACAAATTTTTAGGATTTTTATCTTCTATTATTACCTTACCTTTATGCTTTAATACTCTATATATTTCTTTTAAAGCATTCTTTTCATTTTCAAAACAATTAAAATAGTTCAAAAATATTACCTTATCAAAATAATTATCCTTAAATGGCATATATTCAACCGACCCTTGAATTATGTTACAGTTTCCATTATCTACAATAGCAGAACTTGCAATATATTTCTCATTTTCAAGTATAATAACCTCTACCCCTAGCTTTTTTAAGTACTTACCATAATTAGATATATTCCCCAGTAGAAGCACTTTTTCCCCAACAGAACTATTTATGGTCTCCAAGAAGTTATTTATATTATTTTGTTTTTTATTAGGACTTATACTACCTCTTATATAATAAGATGTATCTACACATATTTTTTTCAAGTAAATTCACCTTCTGTCTATTCTTTAGTTATTACTTATCTATTATAATAAATATAATTCCATTATTCAATATAAATACTCTTATTAATATATAAAAAATTCGTCTAGTTGTTACGCACTGACTCATGTCGCCAATGACCTCTATGGGCTTCGTTGCTCAAAATGGTTGCAAGTACAGTTCTTCCCTCAATATTATCTATAATTTAAAGAAAAATCTAATTTTCTTAAATGTATAAAATATTATTAATGATACTATTTTTATTTATCATTTAGTATTATTTTCTAACAACTTCTTCATTTTAGATACAGAAACTTCATATGCAACCTTTACGTCAATTTCTCCATCTTCAATTTTTTTCTCATATTGTCTACTTTGAATTCGTCCCCATAGTTGAACTCTATCTCCCACCTTTAAATTCTTACAAAACTTTGCATTTCTCCCCCAAGCTATAGATGGTATATAATCAGATTTATTATAAGCTCTATTGACAGCAAGCAATAAATCTGTTATTTCTCTTCCTAGAGGAGTTTTTCTATATATAGGGTTTTTACATACATATCCATCTAAAAATATACTATTAGGGTCTTTGTTTTCTTCCTCTACAAAAACTAATTCCCTTGCAAATACAGTTAATATAAGCTTATTCTTACCATCAACCACTTTATTGTATGATCTTAACTGTCCGCTTACTTCCACTGTTTTGCCAACCTTCATATCCAAATCCACAATCAATCTTTCTGATACGGTAATAGGCAGTATATCTTGGGAATCACTAAGCCTTCTTATTTTTATTTTTGTAGCATAAAACTTTTCTCCAAATATTTCATGACTTAATTTAAGTTCTTCTGTAATCTCTCCTAACATATTCACGACATTCGTATCTTCTTTTATATTGATCATCTTCCTTCCCTCCATGTTCTTATGTATTATCTATATAAATATATTAGGATAAACCTTATTTTATTCAGATTTTCAAAAGATTTTAAGAACAAAATTTTGTATCACTCTATATTTAAATGTAAAAAAACTGCCGACATTATATATCGACAGTTTTATATATTTCAATCTATTTAGTTTACCATTTCTTTATTCTTAGAAGCTGATTTTAACATAGTAGCAGATGTGTAGAATATAACTACTATAACTAACCATTTTAAGATGTCAAGAGGTAGAGATTTAACAAGATAAGCAGCTATTAAAACTCCTACAATACCTCCTATAGTTATACCCATTGATGCTCTTCTATCATACGCTTCTTCTTTAACAAATTTAGTAGAAGCAACTGGCATTAAGAATGCACAAGAACCCATCATTATAGGGAATGCAACTTTTGGAGACATACCTAATAAGTAAACAAGTGCCATACATGGTGCATAAAGACCTATTCCTGCAGTCATTAAAGCTCCTAATATGAAGTTAGCAACTACTGCTACTATAAGTTTAGTTCCATGAAGTCCAATAGCGTCTCCTCCACCTGGCATCCAGTTCATTTGTCCTGCAAGCATTAATAAAGCTGTAATAAATAATGCAACTCCCATAACCAATTGAACCTTTTTCTCTGGAAGCTTAGAAACTATTCCAGCTCCAACATATGCTCCTATAGTTGCTGCTGCAAGCATACTAACTAAAGTAGTAGGCTCCATCTCTATAACTGTTATAAATATAAATGCTTCAAGTACAACTGGTATAGTACAAGATACATTAAGTGTACCTGGTAATAATCTATCTTGAACTTGTTTAAAACCTTTTAGTAGTGCTGTAGTAGGTGCAAATGAACCAATTCCTAAAGTATCAAAAAAGTTAGTTGCGAACCCAATAGAAGTGACTTTTCCCCAAGTATTATGCGTTTCTAAGTTATCTTTGTTCTTCATAAAGTCCGATACGAATACTACTGCAAACCAAAGAGTTAAAACTCCCAAAACACCCAAAACTATGTTTATCATTATCTGTACCTCCTTTATTTTTGTATCTATATTTTACCATAACTTTGATAAAATGTAAACAATGTCTACTTATCCCTAAAATCATATCTTTCTTTTGCATACATTGTTATAGTAATTAATATTAATTACTATAACAATGTATGTATACTTTTTTTATTTATAATACAAATCCATATTTTAATGGATCTTCAGGGTCTATTACAAAATGATTGAATCCTGTTATATAAGCTGCTCCTGTTATTTCTGGAGTTATAGTTTTATACGCTCCAACTTCACCAGTTCCAACTATTCTACCTTTGAATAAAGTTCCTAATATACTTTCGTACACGAATAATTCTCCTTCTTTTAACTCTCCCTTAGAGTGAAGCGTTGCTAATTTAGCACTTGTTCCTGTACCACAAGGAGATCTATCTACTTGTCCTTGTCCAAATATAACTACATTTTTGTAAGTTGCTTCTGGATGAGTTGGTTCATCATATATTTCTACTAAGTCAACAGTTTTTATATGGTCTAAAGTAGGGTGTTGTATTTCTATCTCTTTGTTAATTATGTCTCTTATTTTAAGAGCTAATGCAGTCAATTTCTGAACATTTTTAGGCTCAACTTTAAGTCCTAATTGCTTAGCGTTTATTATTGCAAAGAAACTTCCTCCAAAAGATATATCAAATGTTATTTTTCCTATTTCAGGAACTTCTATTTCTACATCTTTCTTGTAGTGAAAAGCTGGAACGTTAACTATTGATACTTCTTTAACTTTTCCATCTTCAACCTTAGCTTTAGATCTTATTATTCCAGCAGGAGTATCCATCACAACATCTGTAACAGNTATATTATTAAAGCAAGTTGCTTGCCAACTTTTGTTTAAGTTTAATTTTAATTATATATTTTTCCTATAACGGTTGATTTTACTAGTATTGTTTTTTTATATAATTTAGTTGTTTCAATTTGAAATTTTCTATAATATATTTTAAAAAACTAAATGTGTCAGTTTTTTGACTCTAATTTTCGTTTAATTGATAACTTATTAACCGCTCACCACCTCTTATTCCCTCAATTTCCATACATTACCTTAAAGGAAAACGATTTCTGTCTATTTTCTGACACATGTCTGAAAATAGACACACCATTAAATTTTATATTATTTCCTAACATATAAAAAAAGAGTATTTCACTTATATAAGTGAAATACTCTTTTTTTATAATTTTATTAGTTTTTTATTTATTTTTAGAAGCTGATTTTAACATAGTAGAAGCTGTGTAGAATATAACAGCTATAACTAACCATTTTAATATATCCATAGGTAGAGATTTTACAAGGTAAGCAGCTATGAAAACTCCTATAGTTCCTCCTATAGTTATACCCATTGATGCTCTTCTATCTAAAGCTTCTTCTTTAACAAATTTAACTGATGCAACTGGCATTAAGAATGCACAAGATCCCATCATTATAGGGAATGCAACTTTTGGAGACATACCTAATAAATAAACAAGTGCCATACATGGTGCGTAAAGACCTATTCCAGCAGTCATTAAAGCTCCTAATATAAAGTTTCCAACTACCGCTATTATAAGTTTAGCTCCTGAAAGACCAGTAGCGTCTCCTCCACCTGGCATTAAATTTAATTGACCTGCCATCATTAATAAAGCTGTAATAAATAAAGCAATTGCCATTACTGTTTGTACCTTTTTCTCTGGAAGCTTAGAAACTATTCCAGCTCCAAAATATGCTCCTATAGTTGCTGCTGCAAGCATAGAAACTAGTGTTGTAGGATCCATATTTATAACTGTTATAAATATAAAAGCTTCAAGTACAACCGGTATAGTATGAGAAGCATTTAATGTTCCTGGTAAAAGTCTATCTTGAGTTTGTTTCATACCTTTAAGTAGTGCTGTTGTAGGTGCAAATGAACCTATTCCTAAAGTATCGAAGAAATCTGTTATAAATCCGATGAAAAGAACTTTCGACCAAGTATTATGTGTTTCTAAATTATCCTTATGCTTTATAAAGTCCGCTATAAATACTACTGCAAACCAAAGAGTTAAAACTCCTAAAACACCCAGAACTATGTTTATCATTGTTTGTGCCCTCCTTATTATTTTCATGTCTATATTTTATCATAGTTTTGACAAAAAAGTAAACAACCTCAACATTTTTCTACATTTTTTTATGTTATAGTAATTAATGTAAATTACCACAACAATTTATTTATACTTTTTATTTTAATACAAATCCATACTTTAAAGGATCTTCAGGATCTATTACAAAATGATTGAATCCTGTTATATAAGCTGATGCTGTTATTTCAGGAATTACAGCATTGTACTGAGCAACCTTATCAGTTCCAACTACTCTACCTTTGAATAAAGTTCCTAATATACTCTCATATACGAATAATTCTCCTTCTTTTAGCTCTCCCTTAGAGTGTAGAGTTGCCATTTTAGCACTTGTTCCTGTACCACAAGGAGATCTATCTACTTGTCCTTGTCCAAATACAACTACATTTTTGTAAGTTGCTTCTGGATGAGATGGAACATCATATATTTCAACTAAATCAACAGTATTTATATGAGATAAAGTTGGATGTTGTATTTCTATCTCTTTGTTTATTATGTCTCTTATTTCAAGAGCTAATGCAGTTAATTTCTGAGAATTTTTAGGCTCAACTGAAAGTCCTAATTGCTTAGCGTTTATTATTGCAAAGAAGCTTCCTCCAAAAGATATATCAAATGTTATTTTTCCTATTTCAGGAACTTCTATTTCTACATCTTTCTTGTAGTGGAAAGCTGGAACGTTAACTATTGATACTTCTTTAACTTTTCCATCTTCAACCTTAGCTTTAGATCTTATTATTCCAGCAGGAGTATCCATCACAACATCTGTAACAGGCTCTACTGCTTCAACCATACCAGTTTCGATAGCTACAGTTATAGCTCCTATAGATCCGTGCCCACACATATTTAAGTATCCGCCACCATCCATAAAGATTATTCCAAAGTCAGCTTCTTCATTTACTGGAGCAGTTAATATAGAACCAAACATATCGTTATGTCCTCTTGGCTCAAGCATAATTGAAGTTCTTAATGTATCCATATTTTTTTCTAGATATTCTTTTTTATCAGCCATAGTTTTACCTGGTATATTAGGTACTCCACCAACAACTATTCTTGTTGGCTCTCCCATAGTATGTGAATCAACAGCATGAATACTTCTTATAGCTTTCATATTATTTTCCCTCTTTTCTCATTTTTAATTTTAAAAACGCAAGTGCTTTTTTAGCATCTAAAACAGATACGTTGTTTTCTCCAACAACCTGTGTTTCTATGCCTTCTTTTGATTTATTAAAATCTACAATTGTGTCCATATAATTATTAGTTACTACGAATTTTGCTTGAGTTCCTACAAAGCTAAGTCCTACTACAGGTATTCCTCTTTTTCCTATTTCTTCTATTGTATTTGCATAATCAACATGAGAGTTTCCCCATCCATCAACGGATATGATTACACCATCAGCTCTCATAGCTTCAGCCCAAGCTGCCGCTCTTTGTCCTACGAAATACTTTTCTTTATTATCTTGAGGTGTTCCTACTACCATAATACCCATAAGGTCTACATCTTTATCTCCACTTACAACATCAAGTAATGGATCTCTAAAATGATGAAGAGATGTTTCTTTAGTTGATGGTCCTATACCCATAATATCACCGCCTTACGTCATGGCCCTTAATGCGCCATCTCTGTATTCATTAGGAGATATTATCATAGGAACATTTCCTATGTCTATAATAGATTTACCTCCTGAAACTCCACTTGGTTCATCTGAAAAAAGTTGGTTATCATACATAGCACCTTGACCTGCTATTTGCTTTACTATTACGACTTTTTTAGAATTAGGTCTTATTTTATCTAGATATTCATGAGACTCTGTTGAATCTCTTCCATCTAACTCTTTTAGAACAAGTCTTATTCCTTGTATGAATTCATCACACGCTCTAAAAGCTGATAATGGAAGCTTTCTTTCATATGGAATATCAGACTTTAAAGTTACATCAAAGTGAATTATGTAATCATCTTTAGATGGAGTCCCTGCTTTTCCTAACACAAGCTGTTCTTTTAAAATTCCTTCAGATGATCCAAACTCATGCATCTGCTTTCCTTTACTATCAGCTCCTGTTACCATTACATAAACTCCTGTTAAAGTATGAGTTATACCTTGTCCTATTTCACCAAGTACCTTTGTAGATATTGGTATGATGTCCATAATAGTATTTACATAAATATCATGTTGTCCAGGCTTTATTATTTTAATATCTATATTTTCTATCAGTTCTTCATTTTCCACTAAGTTTTTTGATATTTCTTTGTCAATCGTTAGCGTACGTTTATCTATTGAATTTTTATCTCCAACTTCAACTCTATCTATATGAAAAGCTTTTATTACTAATCTTCTCAAAATTTTTTCTTTATCCATACATATCACCTTCTTGGAGGTATTTTTTGGTTTATAAAACTTCCCTCTTTAAATAAGAGGGAAGTTTTTTAAATTATATTTGAGCTACGTACTCGTATGGTAAAGGTATTATTTTACCTGCACTTGGTATTTCTACAAGTTTAGTTAAAGTATCCTTTAATATATTAGTTTGCATATCAACATCATTTGGCGCACCTGCATTTGCTCCCATTGGAACCAATGGAGCAACTGCTCTTGGAGTACCATTTTGTCTTACTACTGGAGGAAGGGCTGCTATCATTATAGTAGGTATTCCTATTTCCTCAATCGCTCTCTGCACGATCACGGCAGAGCGGTGGCAAGTACCTCAGCCAGCTGTTAAGACAACTGCGTCTACGCCTTCTTCTTTTAATTGTCTAGCTATTTCTGGACCAGTTTCGTCAGTGAATTTTTGTTGGTCTCCACCACCGCCCATGAATCCAAAGTGTGCTGGAGCTACATCTTTAATAAATCCAGCTTCTGCAAGCTCTCTTAATCTATCTATAGGGAACATACAGTTGATATCCTTATTAACATCTGCATTATCGTATCCACCATGTGATACCATCATATCGCTAACCGGAGCATCTCCTGGTATTACTCTGAATCCAAAATCTCCTGCTAAGTTAAATCTAGCATCTGATTTTAAGTGTACACCAGCAGCTGTAGCTAAAGCTATTTTCATATCTTTTAATTCTTTAGTTACAGGTGTCCATACTGGTGGAGGTGTTATTGGTACAAATATTTCTGATTGAAGTCCTTTTATTACTGTAAGACTCATATTTATTACCTCTCTTTCCTGTTATTTATTTTTTTCTTGCTCTCGTCTTTGGTTTTCTGCTATTATTTCGGCATATTTTTCATTAACCTCAGGTCCTAATACTTCAGGATAGCTTAATAAAAATCCAACTTCCATGCCAAGTTTTAATTCATAATCGGTGATTAACATTCTCTTTGGCATTTTAAATTGACCAAGTCTTCCTTTTAAATCAATAGTAACGCCACCATCTGTTATCTTAACTATTACACCTTCATACATTCTCTCTGTAGAGGAATATTTTAATCTATCCATTTATATCACCTATTTTTTCGGATTTTATTTTTCGTAGATTTCTTTTCTTTTCTTACTTAATTCTAATGATTGCTCATTCTCAAGAAGTTCTACTTTTAATCCAGTTTCTTTCTCTATAAGTTCAACATTGTTTAACTTAACATTGCTGTTCCATTTTCTTTCTGCAGCTTTAAT
>NZ_JBBMMD010000041.1:0-1288 GCF_037844525.1 Tepidibacter sp. Z1-5
ATGTTATTTCTATTAGTGGAAAATCCTATAGATTAAAAGATCATTTTTATCAAGAGAATGAGTAAAAAACTGCACTCTTATAAGATCGAAAACTTACGCTCTAAAGGTTCTTTCCATCGTTAGTTGAGCAATTAATTTGACTCAATATATAAAACCTTGTTTTTTAACATTTCAAAACTATTTCTTCCATACATTATACGTTTAATTACTTTTAATTTATTTATACTTCCTTCTGCTAATCCATTGTTATATTCATATTTAATTGAATTTTTAACAGCTTCAATATCTCTTTTTATACCATTTATAAAAGAATTTATGTATGAATTATTTAGTGATTTTGCTTCTACAATCCAATTTGTAAGATTTTCTACGTTTTTCTCTTTTAGCAATAACTTAAACTTACTGATAAGCTCTATAATTTTTATATAAAATGGATATTTTTTATTTATAATTTCTATTGTCTTTTTATCTAATTCAGATATACTTTTTAGAGGTTTATATAAACCTCTTAATAAAATACTTCTTTTTATTGTAATTATTTTATTTCTAAAACTTTTAGGATTACTATTAAACTCCTTTTTTAACTTGGAACAATAATGTCTTAGATTTGAATTAGATCCTTTATATCCTTTTCCTGATATAACTCTATATATCGCAGCCATGCTAATTCCCTTGCTTAACATATCTTTTATTTCTATTTTATATTGATCTAGTATACTTAATCTTCCTTGACGAGTATATTTTGGGGTATATAATGGATCGATATATTTTTTAACAGTTCTTCTATCTACACCCAGGATTTCGCTTATTTTAATTAATGAATATTTTTCTTTATTCAATTCTCTAGCTTTATTAATTATTAGATTTTTTTGTTCCCTTTTTATTTGTTGTCTTTTTTCTAATGTATTTAAAAAATAGTCATTGAGATCTTCTGTGCTTAATTTTATCAATTTATTGTAAGTTTTAATATTTAAATTAAATTGTTTGCATGCTAATGACTTAGAAATTCCACTTTCTATTAATTTGCTTACCTCTTTCCATTTGGCTTCTAATGTTAAATATTGAATTTGATTTTCTTCAGCTTTTTTACCAGAGCATTCTTTTATTTCATCAATTACTACATTTACATTAAATTTTGTTTTTAGATATGTTTTACAATACTCTGTCAAATTTTTTAATAGATGAAATCTATCACTTACTTGTATAGCTTTTGGGTGTGCTAAAGATATAGCATTTTTATATACTATTGAACCATCTCTTGAAATAACCTTTAAATTTTCATATGTAC
>NZ_JBBMMD010000042.1:0-18770 GCF_037844525.1 Tepidibacter sp. Z1-5
TAATTTTCAAAGTTCATTTGTTTTGTTCATGTGTTTCGTGTTTGCCTCGTTGTTGAGGACAAGTAATAATATATCACCTTTGAATATATTCGTCAACACTTTTTTAAAATTATATATATTTTTTTGTATATATAACACTAAAAATGTCTTTAAATGCGAAAAATCAAATATATAATGATCAATTTAGTAACTATTTAATATGCTTAATTAAAGTAAAAATCAGTTTCCATTGCTGATTTTTATAAAATATTCCCTAGCCACAAAATATAGTTTAATTATTATAAGTTTCTTTATCCTAATAATTAGTCATTACTATCTATATGTCAAACTTAATAATAATCAAAATAAATATATTTGCAATATTTAATACTACTACCACATATACATACTAATCATTATATATTTGATGTTATTTATACTCTGCATTTGTACGTTATTTTATTCATATTTGCATAAATTTATTTATATCTTCTTCTATAACCTTAAAAGACCCTCTCCAAAATTCTATATCTTCAAGATCTATTCCAATAAACTCCCCTATTTCTTTTATATTTTTTCTACCTGTTATAGATAAAAGTTCATTGTATTTATCTACAAAAGACTCTTTTTCTTTTAAATACATATTATAAAGCCCTTTTGAAAATAAAAGACCAAATGCATAAGGAAAATTGTAAAAGTTTTCATTTGCATAATAGTAATGTGGTTTACATGTCCACATATACGGATGAAGATAATTTTGATCTAAACCATCTCCATATGAATTTTTCTGTGCTTCTATCATCATCTCTTTTAATTCTTCAACAGATAAAGATCCTTCTTCCCTTTTTTTAATCATCTCGCTTTCAAATAGGAACCTGCTGTATATATCTACTATTACTTGAGCATTATCTGATATATCATTTTCTAGTATAGTTATAAGTTCATCCTCTTCTACTTCCTTCATAGCTGCCTTTTTGACTATAGTCTCACAGAATATCGATGCTGTTTCTGCTATAGGCATAGGGTATGTGCTATTGAGATATTTTTCATCCTTAAGACAATAATCGTGATATGCATGTCCGAGTTCGTGAGCAAGTGTTACTACGTCATTAAATTTTCCAGTAAAATTTGATAGAATTCTGCTTTGCTTTATAGCATGTATATTTTCACAAAAAGCTCCACCTCTTTTTCCTTCTCTAGGCTTTGCATCTATCCAATTATTTTCAAATGCATTATCTGCAAAATTAGAAAGCTCGTTGCTAAATGTCTTGAAATTTTCAACTATATAATCTCTTGCTTCTTCATAAGTGTATTGTTTATCAAATTCACCTACTGGTGCAAATAAATCATAAAATGGAAGCTTATAATGTCCAAGCATTTTAGCTTTTTTATTATAGAACTTTCTAAACATAGGTAAGCTTTCTTTTATTGCGTCCATTAGAGTGTTCAGTATTTTTTCATCTAACCGAGAATCTATCAATGTCTTTTGAAGAACGCTATCATATCCTCTTAAATTACATAAGCTTATAGCCTCTCCCTTTATGCTATTAAGAGCAGCTGCCGATGATTCTTCTATCTTTTTATAGGATTTAATTTCCGCATAATAAGCATTTTTTCTAATATTTTCATTTTTATCATAAGCCATACTTCTTACAACAGAAAGTGGCTTCTGTTTAGACTCGCCATCTTCTTCTATATCTACCAATAAAGTAGACGTCAATAGTTCCTGAAGTTTAGTCCAAGAATCAGATCCTGTATTTTTCATCTTAGCTATACTCATTTCTTCTTTATCCGTAAGCAAATACTTATAGTTACTTCTTAATTTTTGAATATAAAAACTATATTCATTTATTAAATTCGAAGAGTTTATAAAAGTCTCTATATCCTTTATTTCTCCTATATATTTTTCAAACTTAACTTTTGAACTAGTTATTTGAGTTACATCTTTTTCAAGTTTTTCAACAACACTAAGAGCTTGTTTATTTTTAGCATCTGCACTCAGTGTAAGCTGAGCATAAGATATTAATTTCATAAACAAATCAAAAAAATCATTGTAATTGCTTAATATATGCGCTATCTTTTCCTTACAATTATCATAAGAATCTAAATTATCATCACTCCATTTATTTATATCTTCTATGTATTTATAGAATGTACCTAAATCACTTTTAAACTCATCACTATCAAATGACTTGTATATATCATCTAAACTCCAAACCTGTTCCATAAAAATCCTCCTCATTCATAATTTATAAAACTTATACCTATTATTTTGTTTATATATTTAAAGATTTATTCATTTTTCAAATCACTTAATTTATATTTTTTAATATTCGACCACATAATCATTTAAATTTAGTGTATCTAAGGATTAAATTTTTTATGTTTTCTCAGTATTTTTGTGCTTTTTATTTTTTTCTTTAATTCTATCAATCTCTAAGAGCTTAAACTCAAAAATGACGTGTATTGAAATGTTAGCTATCTAGATTTCGTACAAACGAAATCTGGGTTATTTTTTTAGGGTCTGTGGGTTATTAAAAACTATCTATACAAATACCGCGAATACAACGATCTTTTGAATATCCGTTAAGAAAGTTCGTTGTTTGACCTTGAGGGAGTTCAGAACTTTTAGGAGATTCAATAAGATGTAATTCTTAGTTTTATTAAAAATATTTACAACATTAGCGGTATTTTAATGTCATTTGTTTTGGGATTAAGAGCTATAATTNTGAAATTTAGATTGTGGCGTTTAAATATACGTTAAGAAACTTCTTTGTCTAATCGTAGGGAGTTTAAGAAGTTTTAGTATATTTAATAAGACTCAATCTTTAATTTTATTAAAATGTTGACTAAGTAGCGGTATTTCAATACGCGTCATTTTTTGCCTAACCACTATAACTAATAAATTATTTCTATCTTCTCATATCCAAGCCCTGTTAATATATTTTCTAATAATTTTTTTGTATTCTTGTTTGATTTTTCTAAAAAACCTTCTTTTATCATTTTTTGTTCTGCCTTATGCTTTTCTTTACTTATTTCTGTGAATACATCCTTTATTTGAAGTTTATTGAATAAAGAAGTTTTTTCATCATATACATATATATTTTTTTCATCTATTGTATGATCTAGTATCTGAGCTTTTTTTATCTTTAATTTTATATTGTTATTTTTATTTTCGATTATTTTCACATTATTCAAATCTATTCCAGTTTTAATTATCCCATCGTATTTTATTAAAAATGACTTTTGAGTAAAAGGAATTTCTAAATCTTTTATCTTTTTATTCTGTTTAAAAGATACTATATTTGTATAATAATATTTATTAACAGATAGCTCTTGTATTTGGGATATTTTTCCCAATATAGTAGTAGAATCTTTTTCTTTATTTAATTTTAATATGTTTCCACTCATTAAAATTGTAAATAATATAAATATACCAAAAATAATCATCAAAATTTTATTTTTATCTTTTTTATCTATCAAATTAACCTCTCCTTTTGATATAATAATGTTTTGGAGATTCAATATAATACTTAACATAGAAAGGAGCAATATAAATGTCAACTTTAATATTTGGTCATAAAAATCCAGATACTGATTCAGTTACTTCGGCAATAGCATTTTCTTATCTAAAAAATAAATTAGGTTTTGATACAAAACCGTGTGTTCTAGGAGATATAAGAAAAGAGGCTGAATTCGTTCTTAATCACTTTAAGTTATCACATCCTACTCTTATAAAGGATGTTAAAACACAAGTCAAAGATTTAAATTTTGATAAAATATCTGGAGTAAATCCTGATTCTTCAATTTTATCAGCTTATAAAACTATGGAGGAATCTAATTTAAAAACCCTTCCTATAGTTGATGATAATAATAAATTGCTTGGAATAATAACTATGAAGGATATAGCTATGAATCTTGTAACAGGCAATATAGATTGTCTAAATACGACTCTTTCAAACATAGCTTCTGATTTAAATGGTGATATTCTTGTACAGTGTAATGATGTTGTAAATGGAAAATTATCTATAATAGCTTTTTATTATAAAACTATACAAGGTACTCTATCTGATAAGGATATAATAATAGTTGGAGACAGATACGATGTAATAGAGCACGCTATTGAATCTAAGGTTCAATTAATAATATTAACTGGAGACAATGAAATACCTGAAAAATACTTAAGCCTAGCTAAAGAAAACAATGTATCTATATTGAGAGTTCCAAACGATACTTACTCTGCTTCTAAACTAATACACCAATGTAATTTTGTATCATCTATAATGAACTCTGATATAGTTAAATTTAAAGACTGTGATTATTCAGATGATGTAAAAGAAGATATATCAAATACTCATTATAGACATTATCCAGTTGTTGATTCTAACAACTCATTCTTAGGCTTTTTAGGAAGAGCTCATCTTTTAAATCCTAAGAAAAAACAGGTTATATTAGTTGACCATAACGAAGAAGCTCAAAGTGCTGAAGGATTAAATCAAGCTGAACTTCTTGAAATTATAGACCATCATAAAATAGGAGGAATATCTACAGCCTCTCCTATTAATTTTAGAAATATGACTGTTGGAAGTACATGTACTATAGTTTATACTATGTTCAAAGAGAACAATATAGAAATACCTTTTGAGATTGCAGGAGTTCTTATATCTGGTATATTATCAGATACTCTTTTATTCAGATCACCTACAACTACTGATATAGATAAATCTGCAGTTGAAAATCTTAATAAGATTTTAAATCTAGATATAGAAAAATATGCTATGGAAATGTTCAAAGCTGGTACTTCTCTTGATGGATTCTCAATAAAGGAAATAGTTAATATGGACTTTAAAGAATTTAATCTTGAAGGATTAAAAACTGGTATAGGACAGGTATTCACTTTAGATATAGACTCTATATTAAACAAAAAAGATGAATTCTTAAATTATATAAATGATACAGATTATGATTTATGTGTTTTAGCTATCACAGATATAATAAAAGAAGGTTCTTATTTAATATACAAGAGTGAAGATAAGTTGATCTCTAGAGCATTCAATGTAGAAGCTTCTCAAGGTATATTTGTAGATGGAGCAGTTTCCAGAAAGAAACAATTAGTACCTAATCTAACTGAAGCTCTAAAAAATTCTAAATAGATAAAAAAATTCGTCTACTCGCTAACGCGGTGACTCATGTCGCCAACGATCCTTCCAGGCTCCGTTGCTCAAAAATAGTTGGAAAGGTAGCCTTTTCAATAAGTTATCCACAAAACAAAAATGATATAGTTTCCTTAAGCATAAAAAACCAGCCTTTGGCTGGTTTTTTGTTATTACATTTTTTCTACTTCTGGATACTCAACTCCAAATGTATCAACTGTAACTTTTTTCATTTTTTGATCTTTATAAGGCTTATCAGAATAATCTGTATCCACTGAAACTATTTTATCAACTGCTTCTATTCCCTCAGTCACTCTTCCAAAAGAAGCATATTGATTATCAAGATGAGGTGATCTTGCAACCATTATAAAGAATTGAGATCCAGCTGAGTTAGGAGCTGAAGTTCTAGCCATAGAAAGAACTCCTCTTTCATGCTTTAAATTATTTGTATGTCCATTTTGAGAAAATTCTCCTTTTATAGAGTATCCTGGTCCACCCATTCCTGTTCCATCTGGGCACCCTCCTTGAATCATAAATCCAGGTATTACTCTATGGAATATAACTCCATCATAGTGTCCTTTTTTAATTAAAGATATAAAGTTGTTTACAGTATTAGGAGCTATATGAGGATAAAGCTCAGCTTTAATTATATCTCCATTTTCCATTTCAATTGTAACTATTGGATTATTTTGCATTAGTATCTTCCTCTCTGTTTAAATATAATTATGTAATCTTACAATTGTGACTACATAATTATATCAAATTTTTAGGTTCTAGTTTTAATTATTTCTGTTTCTATTGATTTTATGTCATTTAAATCGCTTTTTTGTATTTTATCTAAGATTTCTTTTCTATATTTTTCAGATAGTAAATTTTTAGATTTTAGATTATCTTCTATTACATCTGTCCAATTTATTTTTTTCCTATTGTAGTAAACGTCATAATCTACAATTCTCATTCCATCTTCTAAAAATTCAGCTCCTACTAAAATCCTTTTTATATATTTTGGATCATAAAAAGTAAAAAACCTTACCCTATATACCCCAACAGCCATAAATAATCTTGGGTAATCTTTAGACCACGATTCTCCAAGTATAACCCCAAGTTCTAATCCTTCTAGTATCTTTAATAACCTATCATAATGAAGTTCATAAGCTCCATATCTGTCGTATATTTTTATTTCTATTTCATACCAATCTTTATTATCAAGCCCAGCATTTAGATATCTTAATGCATCTGTTCTCATTTTTTTTATAAGTGTTGAATATTTTTCTTCTATATATAATGCCTCATTATATATATCCTCTACATTAAATATTTTTCTAAGAGGCTTATCTGTGAAAGCTACTATTGTTCCTTTATCATTATAATTTTCTAGTATATTTATAACATTTTCTTTAATATAGCTTTCTTTATTGTCTTCTTGGATTTTTTCTATTATCTTATTTAAATCTCCGAATACTCTCATAAATATTATTCTAGGAGCAATCCTTGAATATGTTATATATTTTTTTATATCATTATTTAATATACTACATAATATTACATCTGGTTCTTCTTGAAGAATAAATATATCTAAACATTCCTTTGAATTTATAATATCCTTAGCTTTTTCTACTATAAATATTATTGTACACTCTTCATTAGCCTCTTGAAAAGCAGATGTTAAATCGCATTTTCTAGATGCATTTAATTTCTTAGCAAAGTATCTTTTAAGCTGTAATACATTATTACTTTCAATTATTAAGGATTTTGGTCCTCTTCTAACCATAGAAAACATGGTATCCTCTCCTTATAGTCCTATTTTTCCTTTTCTAAGTCTTTCGTCATCTATTCCAAACGGATAAGCTAAGTATTCAACTTTTTTTATGTCTGTATATATAATATTTATACTTTGAATTCCATTCAAATATATTTTTCCATTCTCTATTTTATTTTTGATGTGTAGATTGTGACCATATAAATTGTATTCTTGAGGATCTTTAATTATTTCATCCGAATAATGGCTTATTCTAAGTTTTAAATTTTCTATATTTATATTTTCGCTTTTATCTATTATTTCTATTTTATCTGATATATTCTGTAATGCTTCTTTTTTATCATGATTACCTAAGCATATGTATATTTTCTTTGCATTAGATTTTAATAATATATCTACTAAAACTTCAAGTCTTTTGCTATACCTATATAGTGAATAATGACAGAATTCAAGTTTTATATTATCTACTAAATCACCTGTATGAATTATATATTCTGGATTTATTTTTTTTATTAAATCTTTTAAAGCATAAAAAAAGCTATAAGGTGTATCAGATATGTGAAGTATTACTTCTTCACTTCTATTTCTGATATGCTTTGGAACATAAACTTTACCTATAGATCTGTTTAAAATTACTTTAAGTTTTTCCATTAAATCATTCCTTATACTTATATATTTACTTAAATTATACTTTATATTTTTTTAATTTTCAAAATTTAGTTTTTTCACACAAAAAAACTACCTATTAAATAGGTAGTTTATTTTACATCAGCACATAATTCTTTTGTCTCTATATATTCTAAATCCAACATTTTCAATATTTCTTTTGCTCTTTCCTTAGTGCTTCCGCTAACTTCTATATAGTTAACGTTTTCTGCTTTTAAAAATGTAAGTATGGCATCATCTACTTGCTTTGCTATTTCTTCATCTTGCCATCTTACTCCATCTTGAACGTATCCAAATTCTCTCGGTAAATATATTATGTGATCATATTTAGGTATATCTTCTAACGCTAAACAGTATAAATCTTTTAATATTTCAGTTTCTTTTTTAGTTCTCTTCTTATTTCCAAGCATAAATCTTCCATAGATATAAGGAACAAATGTCGCATAGTCAGTAAGAGCATAGTCAAATTCATCAAGCTTATCTTCTAATCTCTTTTGCCCTAAATATATGCCGTATTGTTCTGATATAGATTCAATCATTCCTTTATCTCTTAAATACTCAGTTGAATATTCAAGTGCATATCCTGTATTAAGTCCTGCTATCTTCATTTCAACATAAAGATGTTGTATTAAAGTTGTTTTTCCACATCTTGGTCCACCTAAAACTGCAATTCTCTTAGCCATCTTTAACTCACTCCATAATTTCATTTTTTTGAGACGACTAATATAGTATACTAGTTTTTTTATATTAATTCAACAAAATCCCCTAAACTTTTTGACATTTCCAATAATTTCGTTCGTCATTTGTTGCTTTTTTATAACGAATAGAAATTTATATTCCTCTTTAAATTATGGATAAATATAAATTTCGTTATGAGTTTCAAAAAAGTATACATTAGATTTTTTGAAGGAATACTTTTTTATAACCTTCGTAAAATAATTCTTTGCAGAAATCTTTTTTAAATCTAAGTGTATCACTAGGCTTCATATCTGTATCTGGCTCTATTACTATAATATCTTCTTTATTATAATACTCTAATATATATTCAGGTATTATATATCCTTTTCTAAGAGCTATTATAAATAGTTTGTTAACTTTTTTATATATAAATGGAGATAGTAAGTTGTTATTCAATATCCCTCCATCTAAATTGTACCCTTCATATTCGCTATTTAATACATCTTGTTTAAACGTATCAAATACTTCTTTTGAGTCAAATGTACGTATTAATTGTTCAAATGATACTTCTTCATCTATTTTACATGGAAGAAGAGAACTATACTTTATATATGATAAAGCTAATTGTTTATTATATCCCTTAACATTTGTAACTATTTCTCTTAATTTATTATCTTTAACATTTACATAATTAACATAAAGATCCGTGTTATACTGTATATCCACATCTAAATTATTCAAATTGTTTATAAGTTGTGAATTATCTATGACTTTTCCACAGAACTTTTGGTTTATTATTTCATTGTCATCAATACTTATCCACAATTCTTTGAGTTTTCTAACATTTGCTGTGTATATAAAATATCCATTAATAGCTCCAATTGAAGTCCCTGTTACTATATCAAATTTAATTCCTTTTTCATAAAGACCATATATAACTCCTGCCGAAAAAGCTCCTTTTGCTCCTCCTCCAGGTAAACAAACTCCTAACATAAAAATCTACCCCTCTATATTTCATAAAATTTCAAGAAACTTTTATATGCATAATAATGATCATTTACTCCCCCAAGTTCTCTAACTGAATGCATAGCAAGTATAGATGTTCCAATATCCACACTATTTATATCTAGATGAGTAGATGATATAGGTCCTATAGTAGATCCCCCAGCTTGATCTGATCTGTTCACAAATTTTTGGCAAGGTACTCCCGCTTCTTTACATATAGATTCATATATAGCTATTGAATAACTATCACTTGTGTATTTTTGATTAGCATTTATCTTTATAACAGGCCCTTTATTTATTACAGGTCTATTAGTAGGGTCGTGCTTTTCACCTCTATTCGGATGAACAGGGTGAGCCATATCAGCAGATATAATAAAAGAGTTGTATATACTTATAAAAAATTCTTCTCTAGTCTTATTTAAAGATATAGTTATTCTCTCAAGTATGTTCTTTAACATATTAGAATCTGCACCTTGTTTTGTAGAACTTCCTATCTCCTCATTGTCAAACAAAACAAATACGTTTATTCCTTTTGAATTGTTTGAATTTATAAATGCATGTAGGCTTGAGTGAGCCATGGCCAAGTTATCCAACCTAGCAGACGAAATGAATTCCTCATTAAGACCTACCAGACATCCCTTTTCATACTCATATAAAAACAAATCAAAATCCAATATATCATCACAAGAAGTACTTATCTCTTTACTTATCTCTTTTAATAAAATATTATCTTTTTCTAAGCTATCATTTACCATAGAAACAAGTGGAATCATATCCGTTTGCTTATTTAATTCAACACCATTGTTGACATTTCTGTTCATATGTATAGCAAGGTTTGGAATAATACATATAGGTTTATTTATATTAACAAATACTTCTCTTGGCTTTAATATATTCTCACTCTTAACAGTAACCCTTCCTGCAATAGCTAAAGGTCTATCCATCCAAGTACTAAGAATAGGTCCTCCATAAACTTCTGTATTTAATTTTAAATATGAGTTTTCACTTACCATCTCAGGATTTGGCTTAACTCTAAAACAAGGAGCATCGCTGTGAGATGCTATTATTCTAAACCCTTCCTCATCAACCTTATCAGAATTTATATCAAAAGCTACAAGTGCTGAAGAATTCTTAGTTACAAAATACTTATCACCCTTTTTAATATTCCACTTATCAGTTAACTTTAATTCCTTAAACCCTTCTTTTTCTAAAATATCAGTACTAGTCTTAACAGCATGAAAAGAACTAGCTCCCTTATAAGCATAATCTATAAGATCCTTAGCAAACTCTTTTTCTCTCATATTCAATACCACCCTTTTATTTTTTTAGATTATATTTAACTTTACATATTCTAAATTGATACTCTTAACCCCTTTATTCTCAAAAGCTATACTAACAGTAGAACCATTCTGGGCTACAACCGTTCCAGTTCCAAAGGCAGGATGCTTAACCTTAGCTCCAAGCACTACCTCTTTATTATCTATATTCTTAGTATCTTTTTCCATATTTCTTTGCTTGTATTTCTCTACTAAGCTGTTTTGTTTTTTAAGTATCTTGCTCTCAGGCTCATTCTTATTAAGACTTTTTAAGCATTCTTTAGGAAGTTCTCCTATAAACCTTGATATCCTAGAATAGTTAGTCTTTCCATATATAGTCCTCGAAGATGCATAAGTCATATACAAAGTTTTCATAGCTCTTGTAATTCCAACATAGCAAAGTCTTCTCTCTTCCTCAAGCTCTATCTCATCAGTTAAAGCTCTGCTTATAGGGAACACCCCTTCTTCAAGCCCTGCCAAAAATACAACTGGAAACTCAAGTCCTTTAGCACTATGAAGAGTCATTAATGATACATAATCATCATCTTCATCAGAAGAATCCATATCAGATATAAGAGATATAGTAGCTAAAAATGTTTCTAAATCCTTTTCTTCACTTGTTTTTTCGAACTCCATAGCAACAGATAAAAATTCCTTTAGGTTCTCTATTCTAGTTTGATTCTCTATACTATCATCCTTTTCAAGCTCTTTTATATACCCAGTATTTTCTAGTACCTTCTCTATAAGCTTAGTTACAGAATATACATCCTTCATTGCACTAAGAGCTGATATAAGAGTTGTAAATTCTCTTAACTTACTTTTAACCCTAGTAGATACATCTATATTATCAGCATCATATAAAGAAAGATACATGCTCTCCTTCTTTAAAAGAGCAACATCTTCTATTTTTTCAAGAGTTCTAAGACCTATACCTCTTTTGGGAACATTTATTATTCTCTTAAGAGAAATATCATCAACAGGATTTTGTATAATTCTTAAATAAGCAATCAAGTCTTTTATTTCTTTTCTCTCATAGAACTTTATACCACCGAATATCCTATACTTTATATTTTGCTTTATTAAGGCTTCCTCTAGTGCACGCGATTGCGCATTAGTTCTATAAAGTATAGCACAATCTCTATACTCTATACCTTTATCGTTATTCATTTTTCTTATGCTATGAGCTATAAAGTCTCCTTCTTCTCTTTCATCTCTTGATTTAAAAGTTCTTATTCTTTCTCCTAAATCACTCTCAGTCCATAGTTTCTTATCTTTTCTAGTTATATTATTTGCTATAACCTTATTTGCAGCATCAAGTATAGTTTGAGTTGATCTATAGTTTTGCTCAAGCTTTACAACTAAAGCATCCTCATAATCCTTTTCAAACTCAAGTATATTCTTTATATCTGCGCCTCTCCAACCATATATAGACTGGTCATCATCTCCTACAACACATAAATTTCCATGTCTTTTAGCTAGCATATTTACAAGTTTATACTGTGCTCTATTAGTATCTTGGTACTCATCAACCATTATATATCTGAACTTTCTTTGGTAAAAATCTAAAACACCTTCATTATTCTCAAGTATCTCAATAGCCTTCATTATAAGATCGTCAAAATCAAGTGCATTATTTCTCATAAGTCTTTCTTGATATAAAGAATATACTTTTGCTATATTGCTCATTCTAAAATCATTTTGATGAATTTCTTTAAATCTCTTTGAATTTATCATCTTATCCTTTGCATCAGAAATATGTCCAAGAACAGTCTTCGCTTCATACATTTTGTCGTTTATATTAAGCTCTTTTATACAATCCTTCATAAGTGTCATCTGATCCGATCTATCGTATATAACAAAACTTCTTGTATAACCTATCTTATCTATATCTTTTCTAAGTATTCTAACACAACAAGAGTGAAAAGTGCTTATCCACATATTGTGGGCATCTGATCCTATTATTGCCTCTACCCTTTCCCTCATCTCATTAGCAGCCTTGTTAGTAAATGTGATTGCCAATATGTTAGAAGGATGTACTTCTAAATCATTTATAAGATGTGCTATTCTATAAGTTAAAACTCTCGTCTTTCCAGAACCCGCTCCAGCTAGAAGTAGTAACGCCCCGTCCGTTTTAAGCACTGCTTTTCTTTGCATATCATTCAATGTAGATAAATCCATTTAATATCTCCCTTCAAATATGTTTTCATATATATATCAAGTTAAATTTCACACTAAGTTGAAAAAACCTATAGACAATTTTCTATAGGTTCTAATTTTTGCTCATTATATTATTTTATCATATATGAAGGAGTATATACAAATTTTAAAGGAATAGATAAAAATCTATTCCTTTTTATTAAATCTCTATTTTCTTATCATAAATTTTACATGTCGCAAAATAAATTATAGCAGTTACAAATAATATTATTGCAGAAGTAACAAATAGTCCAGACCCTACATCATTTAGAGCCCCCATAAACTTTTCCATATTATAATTTATAACTATATTGTTAAAAGTAAGGCCTATTTTGTCTAGCCCATCCATCATAAAGCCTATAATTTTTCCTCCTACATATAATATAGCCAAAACAGAAGCAAAACTGATTAATTTAGAATACTTTTTAAAAGTTTTTCCTATTATAGATGATAAAAATATAGCACTTACTAAATATAAAAGTCCTACTATTGAAAAAACATATAAGCTTGTTGCCATACTAAATACTCTTATATCAAATAACTGTTGTACTTCTTGTACTTTTATACTCGAAGTTCTATTCATAAAAATCATAAACTGTATACTAGTAATAATAACTATCGATAAGCTAGATACTATATATTGAGTTATTACAGCTAAAAACTTACTTAAAAATATTTTTTCACTAGATACTGGAAGCATCATTGAAAGATATATAGTATTATCCTTAAACTCCTGACTTATAAGCTTAGATTCTGATAATATTAACGGAATAAAAAATGTTAACGGAAGTAAAAACATATTTATTAGAAAACCTGATTCTATAGCCCATCCATTGTAAGTTTTATAGAAGAAAAATATATTTATAATTAAGACTAGTCCTAAAAATAAAATAGTTCCCTTTTTAAATTTATTTAATTCCTTTTTATATAAATTAAATAGCATTTCTATATACCTCCTTCATAACTTCACTTAAAGACATATTATATTTCATCTTTATATCATCTACATTTCCTGAAAGTTTTACCTTTCCATCTCCTACAAATATGACATCTTCAAATATATTTTCTGTTTCTAAAATTTCATGGGTAGATAAAATTATAGTTTGTTCTCCTTCTCTATAATCTTTTATTATCGTTTCTATTATTTCTTCTCTAGTTAATATATCAATTCCCGATAAAGGCTCATCTAAAAGCACTATCTTTGCATTTCTAGAAAATGTAAGTAAAAGTTTTATTTTAGCTCTCATTCCTTTAGATACTTTACCGATTACCATATCTTCTTCTAAATTTAAAAACTTAAGTAATTCTTTATATTTATTACAGTCCCAATCAGAATAAAACGAAGATATAAAATCCGATATTTGTTTTATATTCATGTTTGAATATAAATAATCTATTTCAGGAAGATAAGCAATATCTTCTTTAGTGTTTATACAAGGCTCATCTCCAAACACTAACACCTTTCCACTATCTGGTTTGTTAAGTCCTGCAATCATTTTTAGTGAAGTTGATTTCCCCGATCCATTAGGCCCTAATAAACCTATTATTTTTCCAGGTTCTATTTTTAAGTTAAAATTGTCTAATGCTTTTACTTTTTTAAAAGTTTTATTAACATCTATAAATTCTATCATTACTATCACTCCTTATATTTTTTCCTGCCATGATTTTATTAAGTTTATTGCTTCATCATCTTTAATTCCTAAAGATCTCATTTCTTCAACAAATTTAATAAGAACTTCACTTGCCATTTCCTTTTTTATTTCATTTAGAAGCTCTTCTTGATCAGATATAAATGTACCTTGACCTCTTAATGTCTTTACTAAACCCATACTCTCCATCTCCCTATATGCTCTTTGAACTGTATTAGGATTAACCTTTATATCTTTTGCAAGCTCTCTTTGAGAAGGTATCTTATCGCCTAGTTTTATCTCTCCTCTAATCAACCTCTTTTTTATATCTTCTATTATCTGAATATATATAGGTTTACTATTGTCAAATTCCATTTTAAACCCTCCTAATTGTTTCCATAACGAAACAGTGCACTAATTAACTATTACACTATTATAGTATTATCTTTTTCCTATTCTGTCAACTCTTTTTTAATTTTATGCCTAATCGACAAAACTATACTTTTTTCATCGAAGGTATATATTTTTTCATGTAGAACTGTATATGATGTAATTTTTTAACATAAAAGGAGACTTTTTCATGAATAATAAAAATAATTTTTTGTGTTTTTTTATATCTGTATTATTAATAAATATGTTTTTTATATTTAGTTTTTACTCATTTGCAGAAAAAAAAGAGAATCATATATTAATTATCAATTCTCAAAACATGTCCATGCCTTATACTCATGATGTTGTAATGGGGATTTATTCAAATTTAAAATCTAAAAACAATATTATTCATGTAGAAAATATGGATATTCAAATAAAACACGATGATGAATATTTATATACTTTATATAGTTTATATAAATATAAATTTAAAAACTATAAATTCGATATTATAATAGCTACAGATGAAGACTCTTATTACTTTTTCGAGAAATATGGAGATAAGTTATTTAAAAATTCTCCAATACTCTTCTGTGGAATTAATGAACCTAGTATACTTAACAAAATAAAATCTAATGAAAGATTTTATGTAGTTGAACAGTCAATAGATATAGAAAAAGTACTAAATATAGCTCATACACTTCATCCAAAAAATAAAATATTTATACCTGTTGACCCCAATTTATTAAGCTCTCACTACATAAATTTATTGGAGGACCAAAAGAAACATTATCAAGATCAAGGTGTAGATATATTAATATATTATGAATCTAATATAAACAGAGTATTGGATAAGATAAATACTTTAACGTCTAATTTAACTCTCATACCCATTACTGAATTTAAAACTGACAATAATGATGATTACTATATGAATGGTTTAATCAACTTTGCTTCAAACAAAAAAAACATACCTTCATATTCGTTTTGGAGCAGTATGATAAACACAGGTATAATTGGAGGGTCTTTATCTGATTCATATGATTTAGGAAATACTGCAGGAAGGTTTGCTTTAAAAATAATCAAAAATCCTAAATACAATGTTCATAATGTATCTAATAAAAATAAATATATATTTGATTATAATCAATTAATTAAATTTAATATACCAATGAATAATTTACCATATGGATCTAAAATAAAAAATAAACCATCAAATTTTTATAGTATATCTAAAGAAATGATATATGCATTCGCTATTTATATAATATTGTTTTTGATATTGATAATATTTATACTTCTATTCAACATAAAAAAAATAAAAAGATTGCAAAAAACACTAAAATCACGTAAAGATGAATATAAAAATTTAATTGAATTTTTACCATTTGGAGTATTCGTGCATAATAATGGTAATATATTATTTGCTAATTCTGCTATACTTAAATTATTTAAGATCGAAAATTTAGATTCTATAAAAGATAAATCTTTATTTGATTATATACATAAAGATTTTCACAAGAAAGTAAAGAAAAGGATAGAAGATCAACAAAAAAATATACCTTCACCTTTTATAGAAGAATTAGGAATAACTGCTGATGGTGAACTTATAGATATAGAAGTTTGTGCATACCCATCATCCAATGATAAAAATTATACAGTTGCAATAGTCATAGACTCAATTGAAAAAAGAAAAGCTGAAAAACTTAGAAATAAAATGTTAGAAGAAGAAAAAAGACTAAAACAAGCTCTTGAATATGATAAATTGAAAACTGAATTTTTTTCAAATTTATCTCACGAACTAAAGACACCTCTTAATTTGATTTTTTCTATAACTCAATTGATACAAAGTAATTTAGAAAATAATCAATTAGTATGTAAATCAAATAATACAATATATCATATAAATATATTAAAACAAAACTGTTATAGAATGCTAAGACTAGTAAACAATCTTATAGATATAACCAAACTAGACTGTGGTTATTTCAACATAGAACTTGAAAACCACAATATAGTCAGTCTTATAGAAAATATCACTCTATCTGTAAGCGAATATATAAAAAACAAGCAAATATCTTTGATATTTGATACAAATGTTGAAGAAAAAATAATGGCTGTAGATCCGAATGCCATAGAAAGAATTATTCTAAACCTACTATCTAATGCCATCAAGTTCACAGATTCAGGAGATTCGATAATAGTTGATTTATTAGCCGAAGAAGAATATGTAACTATATCTATAAAAGATACAGGAATTGGTATTCCAAAAGATAAATTAAAAATAATATTTGATAGATTTAGACAAGTTGATAAGTCTTTAACCAGAAATAGAGAAGGAAGTGGAATAGGTTTATCACTTGTAAAATCTCTAATAGACATGCATAATGGATTTATCGATGTTAAAAGTGATTATGGATATGGAAGTGAATTCATAATCAAGCTTCCTGTAACTACTGTAGATGATATAAATAAAATAGATACTGTATATGAAAAAGATAAGTATATAGAAAAAATAAATTTGGAGTTTTCAGATATATACTCTATATAAAAATTCGTCTAGTCGCTACGCACTGACTCATGTCGCCAACGATCCCTACCGGGCTCCGTTGCTCAAAAATAGTTGTAAGTGTAGCTCTTTCATCAATGTTATCCACAATTTCCTTAATCGTAAAAAGAACCTAGGTTTCGTACAAATGAAATCTAGGTTCTTTTTTTGTAAAACAAACTTTACATTTCTAAATTTCCATAGTATAATCATGTTAAGCAAACTTTACGTAAAGTTAACTCAACATAGCGAGGAGGCATATATTTGAAAAACAAACTTCCACAACTTAGAGCTTCTAAGAATTTATCTCAAGAAGCACTCGGAAAATTATTAGAAGTTTCTAGACAGACCATAATTTCTATTGAGAAAGGCAAGTATAATCCATCTCTTGCTTTAGCCTTCAAAATAGCACACATTTTTGATTGCTTAATAGAAGATATTTTTGAATATGAGGAGTGTGAAAATAATGAGTAAATCAAATAACCAAAAACAATTTGTTACAAAAATCTTATATTTCATAATTATAACTATGTCTATAGTTAGTTTAGCTTTATATTTAAATTTAAATTCAAGCTACATTATAGGGCTCTTGTTTGGATTATTAGGTGTATTTACAATAATTACATTAAAAAACTATAAAGAAATCAAAAGTCCAACTTATTCACAAGACGAAAGAAATCTATCTATTGCTTATAAATCAGAAAGTATATCTTTTAGAATTTGTGTATTTGTTTTAGCTTTAATATCTATACTAGCTCATGGAAATAATTTTTTTGAAACTACGGGTATTGAAGATTTATCCCTGTTTATGATATTTGCTATGCTGATTAGTAAAATTACAATATATTATATACTACAAAAGAAATATTAATTATCTCTGCAAAAAAGACTATTCACAAAAAATATCAATAGTCTTTTTTGCATGATTTCTTTCGTACAAAAGTATCTATTGAATATTTCAAATGTTTTTATATAACTCAACTCTTCAAGCAGCTAAGTAATCTTTTTAAACCCTAGCTTTTATTTCTATATCTATATTTGCTATTATTTGCTCTACTCAAAATGTTCCTTAGTATTATTTCTTACATCTTTATCTATTCCGTTAATCACGTAAACTTTTATTGGTATACCCATATACTAAAAAAGAAGGTCATTAAAATGTTAGTATATGATTTAAATGTTTTTGTATAAAACTTGTGTTGTGGTGTTTAAATATACGTTAAAAACTTCTTATGTCTGAGCCTTAGCGAGTTCAAGAAGTTTTAGTATATTTAATAAGACACAATACTTAGTTTTATTAAAAACATTTAATACATGTACGGTATTTTAATGACCTTCTTTTACGATTAAATAAATGCAAAAAATAAAAAAGATTACGTGGCTACGTCCTACTCTCCCAGGGGGCTGCCCCCCAAGTACCATCGGCGCTAAAGAGCTTAACTTCTGTGTTCGGAATGGGAACAGGTGTAT
>NZ_JBBMMD010000043.1:0-24535 GCF_037844525.1 Tepidibacter sp. Z1-5
ATGGATAAAAAATCCCGAAATACTATTTCTTATACTCTCTATCTTAAAAAATTAAATATTGCAATATTCCTGTGACCTTTGCAACTCCTTAGCTTGATGGCTATGTGGTTCTACCCCTAAAAGCAAAGAAATATCAGAATCAGAGGTAAAGAATCAGTTATTAAATTCGAAACTGAATAATACAGAAGCCTATACTGCAAAAGCACATACTTTCTATGTACATTTTTATAAGCAATTTGAAGTTGGGAATACAAATTGGTATCCTGAACTAGATATTTATGTAAAGTGTCAAGGATCAAATAGAGCCTTTGTTGGTATTTCTGATTTAAATTTAAATCGTTCATACAAATATGAATCTAAAAAATTTGATGGCAAATGTCAGGCAAAAGTTGAAAATTCTAAAAGTGTTTATTGGGTAGTGAATGGAGATTTTTATGAAAATGGGAATACTTCTAGCACATTTGGTGGTTCTGTTGGTGTAGATGAAACTGCAACTCTAAACTTTTCAGTTACTTCATCAAATAATCATTTCGGATACGTATATAAAACTGGTTATATAAAAAACAGATAAGTTTTCAATCTTTATATAATTTTTAAATATTAAAAATATGCCACATTAAAATGGAGTGAACAGTTTGAATATAGATATATTTAAAGTTCTTTTTTTTCTTGACTTGGTGTTTATTTTATTCGTTCCAAGTATATCTAAAGTATTTACTAGGTCAGGGTCTCTTTTAGACTACCTAATACCTTACTGTAGCAGTTTTTTATCTTTGCTAACAATTGGTATACTAATTGGTTATTTATGCATTAAGAAAATTTCTTAAATATAGTTTTTGATCAAAAAAGTAGAATCACAACGAGGGTTCTGAAAAAAACAGGCTATTTTTATAAGATTCAAAAAATAAAGAAGAACTAAATTGATATATATCGTAAATATCAATTTAGTTCTTCTTTGCCTACATATCATATTCTTGAATTTGTTCACCATAAACAATATCAATGAATATATCGATTAAGGGGGGACACCTATAGCCATGAAGCCAAATAAATGACTTTCACTTCGCATAATGTTACGATATCAGATAAGATACCATGGCAAAACAAATCCATCAATAAAGTCATAAAATTAGGCTAGTGTTAAGCTGAGTAATCTTTGATTAGGAGAGGCTTAAGACTAGCCTTGGTTATAGTTATAGATACATTTTAATTAACCATACACTAGGCTAATTTTAGGCTGACGAGCTTTGCGAGGAGATGCCTAATATTAGCCCGATTGAGGTAGTTGCTTTATCAAATTAATATATTTATATGCCATGGCAATGGCAAAACAATTTCTTTTCGCAGCTGCGGCTAAGATGTTTTTAATATAAAGCCATGGCACAAATTTTCATAAATTAATTATTGAAAATAAAACCATTAACAATTACAATATATTCAATAATTAATTTATGAAAGAGATGATTTTATGAGTAATTTAAAAGATAGAATTATTGAACTTGAAAAAGAAAATGAAAACTTAAAAAAGTACATAAAAGAATTAGAAAACAAGTTAAACACTAAAACCAAGAATGAAAGAAATGCTGGAAGAAAGAAAAAGCTATCAGATCAAGAAATAGAGCAGATAAAGATGTATCGTATTCAAAAGAAAACTATCGAGGAAATAGCTCAAATGTTCAATGTAAGTGTTGGTCTTATTCATAAAACATTAAAGAACAATGAGAAACCAATTGAAAAAGTAGCTAAAATTGAGATGTGGCTTAGGATAGAAAATAATAATAAATTTGTAAGAGGGAAAACGAAAGTTAGGGAAGCTATTGAACGGTACCTAAGGTTTAATTATAAAATGGAAAAGCAAGATCCTAAAGGCTGCGAGTATATATTTTATGTCCCATATAAAGATGCTCAGGATTTAGAAAAAACAGTTTATGATGCAATAGGTGAAATGGATATGGAGGCGGATTTTAGAAATTGTTTTATTGAATGTGATGTTAGATGTGATGAATTGGGGCTTAGTTGGTAAGGAGCCATGGCAATAGCTCACGCATAAAGGAAAGGAATAGAGTGCAGACCCACACACCCTATTCCTATTTTATTTTAAACAAGTAACCCAGCAAGACTTGAATTAACATTTCCTTTGTCCCTCAAGCAATATTAATTCAAATCTTGCTTAGTGCAGATATAATATCAAAGAGTTTATGTACTCAAAGCATCTCTATTTAATTGACCGCTATCTCGGTCATTTAATGGGTATGTATTGTAGTTTTAAAATATTAAATGTATATCCTTAGATTTAATAAATTCTATAAATTCCGTTGTATCAATTAATTTAGTATTTTCCTCAATTGATCCATCACTCTTTTTCAATGTATATTTTATATACCTTGAATTTGTTCTAACTCTATTAATTATTTGGATACCTTTAGGTTCATCTAAAGCATATAACTGTTTTAGTATCCAGTCATTAGATTTAAATGTTACACTGCATGATTCTTTATGTTTAAATTTATTAATAATACCAGCTATGTTGTCTTTTTGATAGAGTGATTCCTTTGTATTCTTTATATATTTATAACAGTCCTGATCAAACGTAAAAACTGTAATGCTTTCTATTCCTTCGTAGTAATACATTAGTAAGCAACATAATACACAGATTGATAGCTCTCCTGCATTTTTTCTCTTTGCTCTTTTTCCTGGTTCTACATTTTTTTCTTTAAGTATATTATCGTATAACTCATCTATAAAATTTTCATAATCTAATTCTTCTTTATCCTCTTCTGTTGCTATTAACCTTCTAATTTCCCCCATTATTTTACCCATGCATGATGAGCTGGCTTGGAAAAGCAACATTAACTCAAAATCTTTGTAATTAGCTAAATCTGAATAGTTTTTCTCATCTATTATATAAACATCTTTCTTAGTAGCAATATAATCTAAACAGTCTATTCTTGTTTGACCATCATTGATCTCTACCTCTACCCATTTAGGGATTAAGATAATATCATAATCATCAAATAGATGTAATATATCTGTTTCATTATTTATTCTTACTAAGAAATCCATTAGATTATTATCTATAACACCTATTTTTAAGCTACTTCCGCTTTTTAGTCTATCTTTAAGTTCTTCAAAATCATTTTTCTTCATAAGCAATGTCCCCCTGATAAATTAGAAATCTTTAGTTATACTCTTTTTTAATCCTTCTAAATATTTACGATTATTTTCGTGATAAGTTACTTGGGGATTAGCTTTTACTTGTTCTTCAATTAAAGAATCTATATGTCCAAGGTTAACTAAATTTGAAGGTCTTACAAGTTCTGAGTCTAACTCTAGTTCATTAAATTTTTCTATAAGATTTACCGGTTTTTTATCTATATATTTTAGACATAAAGTTTTTAATTCCTGATTTTGATATCTATCTGCACACTCATATAGCTTAACTAAAATAGCTTTATATGGAGCTTTGTACATATCAATGCATTTCATTATTTTATCTATAAAATCTCCTTCTAATTCAATGTAATATTCAAAAACATTTCCCAATAACATACATGCTGCAAAATAGTCTGCTTTACGTTCAATTAAAGGAACATCTACAACATTCATTTCTCTATATATTTGTTCTGTATTTAAATTTTCATCAAATAATATATGATATACCTCATGCCAAGCTACAAAATACTGATAAACCCTTGGTTGGGCTGTATTTATTATTGGGATTTTTTTATTATTTCTTACCTCGACTTTTCCACCTAAATACTCATCATCTATTGGAATTTGAATTAGATTATAAGTTTTTAGAATATTTAATGCTAATTTTTCAGGAGAAAGTATATTGGCTTTGTTATATCTTTTACCTATTTCGGCTACACAACCTCTAATATCTTCATCAATTTCTTTATTTATTTTTATGATTTGGTCTAGGTTTTCTTTTGTTATTCTAACAGCCATTTTATCACCTCCAATTATTTATAATATATTTCATATAAATCTAATACATTGTCTAGTATTTCTAATGCATTGTTAGCACTTTTACTTCTAATATAATCTTCTGGAGAGTTATTAGAATATGCAACTGCAGCTGTATCAATAATTTGGTTATAATCTTTATAATTAACAAGTTCATCTAATGTTATATTTAATAACTCTAAGATCTTATTTATTTGCGTGCTCAATATTGTTTCACTAGGTGATTCACCTTCAATAATTTGATTTAAAGTTGGTCTTGATACACCTATCATTTTTGCAAATGATGACTTCGTATATCCTTCACTTTTTATAATTTGTAAAATACTCTTACCTATAACTCCTCTTTTTTCAAATATTTTCTTCTTATTCATTTTAATCAATCCTTTTAATTTAATAAAATCCTTTTAATTTATATATGTTTAATACTATTATAATACAAAATGTAAAAAAAATTACACTTTGTAAAAAAAAAATTTACATCATTCAAATATTTAACAGCTTATATCATATCTGTTGTATTTTTAAAGTAATAAATTTGTATGAATTTTTATCAATGTTAGCAAGTATACTTTTGTTTTTGATATGGGAAGTTGGTATTAAAATTTTTTTATTGAATGTGATGAATTGGGTTTAGTAGGTAAGAAGCCATGGCAACAGCTCACGCATAAAGGAAAGGAATAGAGTGCAAACCCAATGCGCCCTATTCCTATTTATTTTAAACAAGTAACCCAGCAAGACTTGAATTAACATTTCCTTCGTCCCTCAAGCAATATTAATCCAAGACTTGCTTAGTGCAGCTCTAATATCAAAGAGTTTATGGATTCAAAGCATTTCTATTTAACTGCCCGCTATCTCGGTATGTTAAGACCTCTAGCTGCTATATTTCCTAGTAGACATAAAGATAAACTTTGTTTAATGAAAAAGTTTTTTCATCTAATGATAGATACTCCATATGAATAGCTAGATCTTAGCTATAGAAATCTAGTAAAGCTTCTAATTGGTTATCTTCGAAATCAATAGATTTTAATTTATAAACTTAACAATAGATTTCAAATATGCTACTCTAGTAGTACACTAAAGTGTACTAGGAGGGAGATTGAATGATTAAGGAAGAATTTGATTCTTTAAAAATAGAAGAGCAAATAACTTTTATAAATTCTAAATTAAAAGAAGGTTTATCTTTAACAAAACTCTGCAAAAACATTGGAATTGCTAGAAGTACAATCAGTGGAAGATTTAAAAGAAATGGATATAATTTAGATAAAAATGATAATGTTTACAAAAGTATTACAAAAGTACACTCAGACGATATATTGGAAAGTAATATAGAAGTGTACGAAAGTACACCAGATGAATTTGCTACAAATAATAATATTATCTCACCTAAAAAAGAAGATTTCATGCAACTTGTAACAGCCAAAGATAAGCTTTTAGACTTAGTAAATATGCATACAGATTTAAAGGATATGTTGGAAGAATACAGACTTAATAAAAATATAATAGATATTCCTGAATTTAAAGTACAAAGCGACAGATTCAAAGGAGAGTTAAAACCTAAGACATTTAAAGTGTACGAAAGTGTACTAAATGACTTTCTAGATTTTGCAAAGGTTCAAGACTATAAAACACAAGATGTAATAAGCCAGGCGTTAGTTGAGTTTTTAGATAGATATAAAAGGTAATACAAAAGTGTACTAAAGTATACTTAAAATAATTGAGATAGACAAAACAGTGAGATTTAAAGTTAAATAGATAATATTAAAAAGGCTGAGTATTTAGAAATACTCAGCCTTTAAAGCTTTTTGAGAATAAAAAAAGGATATTCAAAAACATACTTAGAATTACATTTGTGTAGATATATAAAGATTAATATAATAAATTGTAGTATAATAAAGAAGTCTTTATAATAAAGAAATCTAATGTAGATTTCTTTGAAATTCATAACGGAAATTATAATTTGTGGAAAATTTTCAAGGTATATAATTTCCTATTCATTATAAAAAAATATAGAATATTTTTCTTGAATTATAAAAATTTAAATAAAAAAAGAAGTTCCCCTATATGGTTGGTCGCCTTAGGAACTTCTTTTAGAACGGAGATCTCTTATACAAGAGAACTCATTGATAACTTTTTTATAAAGTTATTATATATTATTATACCCATAGTTTCAATTATTTATAAAGAATTTATTTATAAATTTTATTTGGGTATAGTGTAGGGGTTCTCCGTTCTAAGGTGTAGAAGGGAGATTTTTTTATGGGATTAAGACAGAAAATAAACCAGTTACAACATAGAGAATTTAGTGATAAAGAGATAAAAGAGGTTCAGAAGTTTTTGCAACATATGTTAATTGGATCAGATCTAAAACAGTATATAAAAGTATTTAATAATATAGATTATTATTCAAACGATGTTTACACTCAAAGAAGTTTTACAGGGAAAGAAATGTTAAGCTTTGAAAGACTTAAATACATAATGAATGAGGGATTTGAGCCTATAAACTTGTTTTATAGTGTAAATACATATAAATCTTATGAAAACTCGTCTGATAGCAATATAGGACAGATAACGAATATATTAATAGACATAGATTATAAAAAATCATATTTTAATAAACTAACTAAAGATGAATTTATTAAAATGATGGAATATGAATATTTTGGAACCGTAATTCCTTGTCCATCTGCAATCATATATACAGGGAACAACTTTCACATTACATATAAAATAAAATATCCAGTTAATGCAACTGATAGATCAAAGACATTAGCTAAAAGAATTCAAACGGAGATATCTAATAAGCTAAGTGATTTTAATGCTGATAAATCAGTTAATTTAACTACTTCAACAAGATTTATACATACATATAACTCAAAGACTATGGCGGGAGTATCAGCTAAAATTTATGAGGACAAGTTATATGAACTAAGAGATCTTAAAAACTATCTTCCAGAGTTACCAAGTTGGTATGATAAATGGAAAGAACAAAAGAAAAAGAATACAGGTAAGAAGAAAGTACATAATTTTTTCAACTTATATAACTTACTTGAAACAAGACTTAGAGACTTGGAGAAAATCCAGGAACTTAGAAACTATAGCTGTTATGGTCATCGTGAACTTATATGTTTTTTATATAGAAACTTTGCAATGCAAGTACTATTAATAGGTGATAGTCCAAAAGATGCAGCAAAGCAAGCAGAAAGAATGATGCTTGAGTTTAATTCAAAGTTTAAAAGACCACTTATTGAAAAGAACGTTGAATCAAAGACTAGAAATGTTGAAAGAAAGCAGTATAACTTTAGGAATGAAACTATAATTAAAATGCTTAATATAAAGGATCTAGAACAAAGAGAACTCAAAACTATAATAGATAATAACGAGTATACGAGAAGACAAAGAGAGTATGATGAAAGAAGGAAAGAAGAAAGAAAACAAGCACGTAGAAATAAAAATGGATTAACTAAAAGAGAGCAGGAGAAAAGAGAAAAAATAATAGAAGTTAAACAATTAAAGGAGAATGGATATAAACAAAAAGAAATAGCTGAAAAGTTAGGAATTTCAATACCTATGGTTAAGAAATACTATGCTGAATTGAAAAAGGTATAATGAAATGTCCGTCTTAGATGGGAAGTACTTGTACTTCCCTGTGATGGATGAGTGAAACGATCTCCATCCAGATGTATTTAAGTATAGATATTAGGGGCATTTATTTATATATAAAAGGTATAATGAAATGTCCGTCTTAAATGGGGAGTACTTGTACTTCCTTGTGGTGGGTGAGTGACACGATACCAGACTATGTTTTAGATTTTAGGTTTATTTGGAGGGGTTTTATGCGCTATATAGATTTACCAAAAGGATTAAAAACAAGGGTTAACGGAACTCTTTCTCATATGCTTAGAACAGATTTATTTAAAACAACTGATGAAGTTTATGATGAGTTTGTAGAGAATAAGATATTTAAAACTAAAAAAGGAATTTATTATAATGAAAAACCTTATAAAGAGTATGATGAAGAGGAAAATGAAATAGCAATATGTAAAAAAGAATATAAGCTTGATGAAGAGTTTTTAGATGATATACAAAAAGTTATAGCTGAACGATTTGAGAAAAAGAAACAAAGAGATCAAAAGAGTCAAAAAGAGTTTAAGAAAAGAATGAAAGTAGAAAAAGCTACAGATAAGCAAAAGAAGTATGCAAGTAAACTTTATAACCAGTTTTATGGTGAGAAGAAAAAATTTGATGATAAAGAATATACTAAGCAAGAAATGAGTGATATGATCCAGGAACTTTTAAGTAAGATTGAAAAGGATAGTAAGGTTATAGAGGTTGATTTTAAAGGATATAAAAGAGTTTAATAGACAGGGTGATAAAATGTGGAGCTTAAGAAAGCAAGGACTTATGAAGAACAAATTAGCATATTAAAGTTTAAAAATTTAACAATCGATGATGAAGACTATGCAAAATCTGTATTAAAGAATATTGGTTATTATAAATTAAGTGGATACTACAAGTTTTTTTATAAAGATTTAGAAAATACTACTAAAAAAGAATTTATAGATGGAGCAAAGTTTGAAGAAATACATAATTTATATTTATTTGATAAAGAATTGAGGAATTTATTATTTGACATTATATCAAGTGTAGAGGTTTCGTTTAAATCGTATATTTCATACACTATAGCTCATAAGTATGGGGTTGAAGTTTGGAAAGATAATAGGATCTTACCTGATAATGTTAGATTGTTTATACGAAATGAATTAGATAGATCGAAAAAAAATCCAATTATAAGACATCATGTAGATAATTATGATGGTAAATACCCTGTATGGGTTGTAATGGAGATTTTATCTTTTGGTACAGTATCGAAAATATATGCAGCTTTATCTGATGAGGATAAGAAATATATTGCAGCGTTTTATTATAATCACAAGCGTCAATATATTGAAAAATGGATGGAATCTATAACTAACTTAAGAAATAAATGTGCTCATAATGAAAGGATTTTAGGTGAGGTTATAAATATAAAGATGGATCAATCTATGAAAAAGGGTTATAGAGCTGGAACTCTTTTTATAGTTATTTTATCATTAAAGAAGTTAGTTAATGATGATATTGAGTGGTCATTTTTTATTGATAGATTAATTAGGATATTTGATAATTATAAATTTGAATATCTAGATATATTAGGATTTTGTGAAAATTGGCATGAAATTTTGAAATAAAAAAGAAGGCTACAATTATAACCTTCTTTTTCATATATATCGATTTGATTTTTTTAATTGTTATTATTAGACTTACAGTGGTCCGCTAGTCATTGACAAGAAGCGTTGTAAGTACTATCTCTATTATTATAATCAATTTTCAAAAAAAGGTCAATGTTATTTAATGGGACAGACAATTAAATTAATCAATATTATCGTAAAGTTATTGAGGTTGCTTTTAGGAAATAATGCAAGTAAAAACCACTTGTAAGTTTCAGAATTTTTAGTAATGAATTTTGTTCTGCTATTTGAAATATAATGAAAATTAAAAAATAGTTGAAACTAATCTCAAGAAAATTACAACATATAAGGAATAAAATGTAATAAAAATACATATTTTAGGGTCTGCTCGTTATTTTCTTGTCGATTAAGGGTATTAATGTATATTTTGATTTGATGAAGATATTGAAAACACTAGATTGTTAATCAACTATTCCCTAAAGATATATTTAGGGAATAGTTGAGGTGCCTTAACTTATTATAAATATATACATAACTAAAGGGGAGAACTACATGGGGATATTCTTTAAAAGAAAAAAACAGGATGAAGTAGAACTATACAAAATATTATTTGAAACCTATAACAAAAAAGTATATAGAGTAGCTTACTATATTCTTAAAAATGAAGAGGATGCAAAGGATATAGTTCAAGATACTTTTATACAAGCATTCAATAAGATAGATACACTTAAAGATAAAGATAAAGATAAGTTTGAAAGTTGGATATGTACTATAGCAGCTAATTTATCTAAAGCTCAATACAATAAGAGAAAGAAAGAACTTTTAGTAGAAGATGATTCTAAAATAATTCCTTTCTTATGTGATGATACGGATTTAGATTTACCTGAAAATATTTTAGAAAATAAAGAGTTAAACAGCTACATATTGGAACAAATCAATAGTTTAGATAGTCATTATAGACAAGTATTAATTTTATATTATTATTTAGAACAATCTTATGAAGAGATTAGTAAATCATTAGATATAAGTATAGGAACAGTTAAATCTAGGTTACATAGGGCTAAAAGCTTAATAAAAGATAATCTTAAGAGATATAAAGATTTTAAAAGATCAGCAGTATAATCATGATATGAAAGAGGGTGATGCATATGAAAAAAGATATTTTAGAAGAGATAATAAAAGAGAACATAAAAGAGGATATAGATAAAATAGATGTTCCGAATATGGACGATGTTTGGAATAATATAGAAAATAAAATACAGAATGAAGGTAAAAAAAGAGATAGTCATTTTAATAAAAAAATATCATGTATAATAGCTATAGTAGTATTATCGGGTTATATAAGCATTGGATTTCAAAATCAAAGTCAGGCGAATTTTAGAAGAGTTTTAAATTTTATATATAAAGAAAATGACGAATCTATTGATGTAAGTTTGGATTATAAAAATCCAGATGAAGATATGAGAGAAGAAAATATAAATAAACCTAGTGAAAAAGTATTAGAACTTAAGGATATTCAAAATAAAACGGATTTTATAATAAAAGAACCCTCTTATATTCCAAAGGGATATGGATTAGATAAATGCTTAGGATATGAATATGAAGATGAAATTTTATATATAAAATTGATTTATACAAATGAAAATGACTGCATTGAAATAAAACAAGAGCCTGTTAGAGGAGATTATGCACATTCAATTAAGATGAATCCTAAATATGGAAAAGTAGATCAATTTATAGAAAATGGATTTAAATATAATGTTATAAAAATAAAAGACAATAAATTTAAAATAATATGGGATATGTTTGAAACAAAGTATACAGCTATAGGAAGTAGTGATGAAGAATTAAAGAATTTAGTTATAAGTATAAAATAAGAGCTAGGAAACCCTAGCTCTTATTTTACGTTTATTGAGGATGTTGTACTTTGTTCAGTTTCAGTTTTACCATTCTCTGTGATAATATGAGATACTTTGACTCTATATTTTCCACTTGATGCATCAGTATATATCGTTTCAAAGTTGATTTCATCATCATTAGAATTACTTTCATTCCAAGAACGTATATTTGTCCATGAAGAGCCTCTTTGTTTTTGTAAAGACACTTTCAATTTCAAAGTATCTACTTTAGAAACTGTTTCAGTAAGTGCGCTTATTAGAATTCGTGATCTTCCTAGATCGTCTATAGTTGCCTCACAGTTTACTATGTAATTGTTAGCTCTTCGAGAAGATTTAATTTCTAAGTTTTTAGTTGCAATAATTTTTTCTTCAGCAACTACACCCTCCTCTTGACCATATATAGGTGTAATTAAAAAAGATGTAAATAAAATTAAAGTTAGTAATGTGGATATTATTTTTTTCATGTCAAAATTCCTCCTAATATTAGTATGTTACTTATAAGATAAGACAGATTGATAAAATGTTCCAAAAAAAAATTAAAAAGTTGGAACATTTTATCAGATTTAACTCTCTTAAGTATGTAAAGTTTTTAAATGGCCGTTTAAAACGTACAGTTATATATTTAATTATTAAACATTACAGGAGGATAAGTATTATGAAAAAAACTATAAAAAGAATATCTAGTTTATTCTTAATTTTAACATTGTTTCTTAATTTAAGTATTTCAGCTTTTGCTGAAACAAAGCCAATCAGTTCAACAAATGATAATAATAGTAGTATTGAATTTACAGATGAGGATGGTATAAAAATTAAAATTGATATTATTGGAAATGAAAATAGTAATGAATTTACTTTAAAACAATATAATGATGGAGTTTTAGTTAGCACACTTGAAGGTGAAAAAGGTAGTGCTGTAATGAAGAGAACAGAGGGAAATGAAACTACAATTGTTGACTATAGCGAAGATATAGAAATAAGTAAAAGTAGAACAAGAAGATCTTCAAGTTACAAGAATTTAGGAACAATGTCATATAAAGTAGATGGGAATAAAATCAAAGCTTCTTATAAAGATTCAAAGAGAACAACTACATATGACATTAAAAATTATAAAGGTAAGGTTATAGACTTAATAGGTATAGTGGCTGGTGCTTTTTCTTTACCTAAGATGTTTGCAAAGGAATTTATAGATGGTCTAATTTATGGTGGAGCTCTTTATATTGGAGGTAATTATGTAAAAAAAGTAGTTGGAATAGAAACATTAGCAGCAACAGCAACTGATTATAGATTTGAGATATGTGATGTAGACGATACTAGAAATAGTGAAACTTTTAGAGGTGGAACAGAATATGTAATAACAGAAACTAATAGTAGTAAAATAAATGAGAAATATAAAGATGGTGGTTTTGTAAAATCAGATTTTAACACAGAATCTTTTAGAGATTATTGTCATAAACAAATATTTGGAACTATAGATAATGATTCAAATATTTATTAAATAATAAATAATAAATAATAAATAATAAATAATATGTGTATAATTATACACATATTATTTATTATTTAAAGGAGGAATTTCATGATTATACAAACAATTATTGTATTTGGAGGATGTATATATTTAATTGTAAGTGGAGCATATAAACTTAATAGAAAAAATATAGAACATAAGTATCCGAATACTATAAAAGATAAAAAGGCTTTTTATATATTAAGTTGTAAAAGAGATATTTTTTTAGGTAGCACATTCTTAATTCTAGTTATTAGTGCATTATTAAAAAATGATATATTATTTTACTTAATAGCTATAATTATAGTTGTAGGAGGTATATTTTTATTAAAAAAATTCATGGAAGTAATAAATTGGTAAAATTATAATAAATTCATCTTTACAATTCTATATTTTTAGCCTAAATCATGAGAATCCAACGGAAATAAAACATATGAAAATGGTAAAACAAAAAATATTTAATTATTTATTCATTATCTATGGGCTGCTATCGCAGCCTATTTTTAATTTTGCATTTAAATTTCTTAAAATGCCACAACTTCTTCCCTTAACTAATTTCCTAAACTTCCTTATCTATAACTATTCCTTCAAATCCCATATCCTTAAACTAACAAAAATTCGCTTTATGCTACGCATAGCTCATGTCGCCAACGAGTCCTACGGACTCCGTTGCTCAAAATAGTTGCAAATTTGTTTATTTTAGCAAGTTATTCATAAAGCGAGAATTTTGTATTTCACAATAACTCAGGAAAGGAGGGGTTAATATGGCAATAACAGTAATTCCTATGACTTCTGCTATAAAAATGAAACTTTCTTTAGGACTTGATCCAAAAGGAAATGAAATCGTAAGAACTAAATCATTCGGAAATGTTAAAACAGATGCCGCTAATGATGATGTTTACGCAGTAGCCAAAGCAATAGAAGGTATGCTTACAGGAGTAAATGTTCAATCAATTGATAGAGCAGATGTTACGAATTTAAGTGAGTAGTGAAAAGTAATAAAAATATTGTGAGAGGAGGAATGAAAAATGAAAACAGGTACAACAAATAAAGTATATATGGTGTTTAAAACTTCTGAGGGAGATAAAGCCACTTTATCCGTAGATAGAGTTGACCCAGATATAGATGATTCTAAGATAGAAGAAGTTATGGATCTTATAATTGCAAAAAATATTTTCAAAAGTTCACAAGGAGAAGATCTTGTTGGAAAAGTTGAAGCTAAACTTGTTGTAGAGCAGGTTCAAGCTGTTCATCTTACAGATGCAAAAAAAGAAGCTTAATAATTAAAGGGCTAAGTTTCTTAGCCCTTTAAAATTAAATAAGGAGGTTGTTATGGAAGAACTTTGTACAAATATTGCAAACTTAGGTTTTCCAATAGCTATGTCCGTATATCTATTGGTTAGAATCGAAGGAAAGCTTAACACATTAACAGGATCTATAAATGAACTATCTAAAGCAATAATAACTTTAAAATGAACGGAACATTAGCCTAGTGACTTTGAAAGAGGGTCTAGGCTAATTTTATTTATTAGATAGAATCTTTCTAACCTGTGTTTCACAAATACCGTATTTAAGAGATAGCTCTCTATAATTTGAGCCATTAAATTCTCTTTTGATATTTGTATCTCTTACAGGTTTTAAAATAGTTCTACGAGTTGGAAAATATATACTCGTACCACCAATAAGACTACAAAGCTTTACGAAAGAATCTACCCCAATAGTTGCAGCTATATCCCTATATGAATTAGGAATATCCTTGATACTTAAACTATCCTTCACCTTAACACCTCCAAAATAAAAATCGAAAGGAGCATATCATGCAAAAACAAGAATTTATAAATAAGATACTTCCCAAAGCCTTAGAAGGCTTAAAAAAATATAATATTCTACCAAGCATTACAATAGCTCAAGCAATACTTGAGAGTAACTGGGGAAAGTCATCCCTTTCTATGAAGTTTAATAATTTATTTGGAATAAAAGCGAGGTCAAACACTAGAAAAGCTACTAACATGAAAACTAATGAGTACATAAACGGAAAGAAGATACAAATAACTGCTAAATTTAAAGCCTATGATACTTTTATAGATTCTATCCAGGACCATAATATCCTTTTAGGAGAAGCTAAAAGATATGAAAGAGTTAGAAATTCTAAAGACTATAAAGAGGCAGCAAGAGCACTACAAAAGTGCGGATATGCAACGGACCCAAAGTATCCAGATAAATTAATCCAAATCATAGAGCAATACAAGCTTTATGAATATGACTATGATAATAATACAATTTCTGATTTTGCAACCAAAGCTTATGAGTTCGTAACCGAAAATAATATCTCTGATGGATCAAGACCAAAAGATCCTGCAACAAGAGAAGAAATATGGGTAATGATTTATAGATTACATAAGTTCCTCGATAAACAATAATGCTTTTTAAATTTTTAACTGTAAAACTTGTTTTCTTCTTTTATGGTAAACAAGAAAAAATAATTTTTTCATTTTAAATTTTTAAAAATAAATTCTAACGAGAGGTGATTAAATGTTTTTTGAAAAAATATCATCAGAAGAATTTGAAGAAAGAAAAAAAGCTGGAGAGTTCGGATCAGTAATTGAAGTGATAAAAGATGATGAAGAAGATGAATGCATGATTGAAAATAAAACAAACTCTAAAGCAAATAAAAAGCCTGTAGACGGTAGTATTGTAAAAGTCACATACGAAATACCAAAGATAATAAAACAAGCATTAAAACGCAAATCAGCCAATGAAGATAAGAAGATAAATGAGATAGTAGAGAGTATTTTGTTGAGAGAGATTGAAGATAAGTATTTTGAGGTTTATTGATTTTTTTATGAGAAGTTGATTTATTTTGAAAAATATTCCATACTTAATTAATAGTATAGGTTAATTGAGGTGAATAGTATGAATTTCAAAAATGAAAAATCAAAAATATATACTTTAGGGAATAATATTCTTTCTATGGCATTGATTGTTTTAGCAATAGTTTATTTCATGAATAGAAGTAATAGAGAATTAGCTGATACACTTTTTATAATACAAGAGATTTCTTTGAGTTTGTTTTTGATACTCATGGGTACTGAAAAGATACTTATTAAAAAAGATAAAAAGGGGTATTTTTATTGTATTTTTGGAGGTATTATACTTATAATTTTTATCGTTTCATTTTTAGTTAAGTATTTTTAGATATATTGGAATAGAAGTACGTAAAGCCGTTATGATTTTTGACTTTTCTTGTCTATGTATTCAAGCAATGGCACCACCCAAACCCTACAAAAAGGTAAAGCTAAGAACTCTAACGAGGCCTTAGCTTTTTTATTTGAGTAAAACCAACTAGGGTCTAAAGATTATGGCACATCATCAAAGGCATCCCATCAGGTCGCCATCATCTTCTTATCTCTAGGGTTAAAACAAAACCCCTCTCACACCCCATATTTAGTCTTTACAAGCAATTTCGAGTAAATATAATGAATTATTACTCAAAGACATAAAAAGAGCCTTAAAGCTAAAATAAATGAGTTTTTATAATAAATTATTTTGTATAAGTTTTTTATATAATGATAATTTCTCAGGAAATATATGGATTATTGTTAAAAATATATATAGAAAAAACAAAATTCAGAAAATTTCTGCAAAAACATTGAATTTTCTGAAAATTATGATATAATAATATTAACAAATACCTAAAGAATAGGAGATGATTCCACCAAAGACATTAACTTGAATTATAAGACAATAAAAAATTATAGAAAGGATGATTAAAACAAGATATATAAAACTAGAAACAATTAAAGAATATTAAATAAAGGGGTGAGTCCACCAAAACATGAATAGCTCACATAAGAGATCAACATAAAAAAGCTAGTTCTTAAAAATGAATTTAAGAATTAGCTTTTTTACGTTGCTTAGAAAGAGTCATGATATATCCCAAAAACATGAAAAGAGTTTTAAAGCTAAAATAAATCAGTTTTGTTAATCGACTACAAAAACTATGTCTATCGTGGACAAAAACTATGGATTGCTCTGGCTTTATAATAATAAAGTTTATATAGTGCTATCTTGTAAGAATATATATGAATTAGAGTTGTTGCTCTTTTGAGTGAGATATAAATAAATATATAAATAAATAATAACTATTTAACTACTTTTACTACTTTTCGGACAAGTTGATATATTGAAAATAGTTGATTATAGAAGTTAATGGTGGACAAAAACTATACTTATCGTGGACAAAAGCTATACTTATCGTGGACAAAAACTATACCAAAAGTGGTATGATTATGAGTGGGTGCCACGAAAAATATCATTACATGAAAAAGGGTGAGATAATGACTGACAATAATTTAGTAGTAAAACATAATGCTCTAATAGAAGCCAAGTTTGATTTAAACTTAAATGAACAAAAAATCATTTTATATGCAGTAAGTAAATTAGATAGAACCGAAGAAAAATTTAATATATTAAAAATAGACTTAATAGAATTTACAAACCTTCTAGGAACTACAAATAAAAGATATGATGAGGTTAGAAAACTAGTAAGAGAATTAAGAAAAAAAGAAGTCATTATTAATACAAAAGATGACGAATTAATAACTGGATGGTTAAGTTCTATTCAATTTAGAAAAAGAACTGGAATAATAGAGCTCGAGTTTTCACAGAAATTAATTCCCTATTTACTTCAACTGAAAAAATTCTATACTAAATATGAGCTCAAAAATATCTTGTTTCTAAAAAATAAATATTCTATACGCATTTATGAACTTTTAAAGCAATATCAATCTATTGGTAAAAGAGAATTTAATCTTGAAGAATTAAAAGATAACTTGGGATGCCTAGAAAAATTTAAAGAATTTAGAGATTTTAAGAGACGAGTTTTAGACCCTGCAAAAAAAGAAATCAATAATCTTACAGATATAAATTTTGAATACGAGAAACTAACAAGAGGTCGTAAAGTCATAGGAATTAAGTTCTCAATAGACTATAAAATTGATAAAGAAAAACAACTTATAGACTCTTTATACAGCAAAGAAGAGATAGGAAATATAAAAATAAAAAGTGGTCTTGAAAATGAAAGATTTAACTCAAAACAAATAATGGAACTTTATCAAATAGCAGTTGAAAAAACAAACTCACAAGAGATAGATCCATTTGAATACATGAGACTAAACTATCAAGCAATCATAACAAAAGGTACAGTTAGAAGCACATATGCTTATCTTAAAAAAGCTCTTGAAGAAGACTTTGCAGGAGCTGCAAATCAATTGAAATTTTGTTTTAATGTTTAATTACATAATAAGCCATGGAAGCATCCAAACCATACAAAATGAGAAATTAAGAACTCTAACGAGGCCTTAGTTTTTTTATTTGTGCAAAAACAATCTAGGTCCAAAGACCATGGCAAACCTAAAAGGTCAATCTACAGAGTCGTCATCGTCTTATTATCTCTGGGGTCAAAACAAAAAAATTAATTCAAAATCTATACATTTCAACAAAAAATGATATAATGTAAATATAAACATTAAGTAAACGCTGATAAACACTATGTTTACACTACGTTTACACAAAACAAAGGAGGCGTTTTGATGGAAAAGCAAAATTTAACTACTTACTCAGTTAGAATTTCAGATGAAGAAAAGGAAAAAGTTCAAAGTTTAATAGAAGAATCAGGAATAACATCAAGAGAATTTTTTGAAAATCTAGTAAGTATGTATCAACTCCATAAAGCAAAAGACATAACTAAAACAGGAACAGAAGATATAGAAGAACTTCAAAATCACATAAAGAGAATATATGAAATATATACAAATTTACTTGAAAGAAACGTAAACATCCATGACATGAAAGAAAAAGAGTATACGGAACTACTATCTAAAGAAAGAGAAAAAACATCAAAGCAAGAAGAAACTATAAAAGATTTAAAAGTAAAATTAAAAGAGCAGGAAGAACAATCAAGTCGATATTTCTCTGATAAATGGGATGCAGAGAAAAGACAAAGTGAGCTAGAATCACAATTAAAAGATAAAACTAAAATAGTAGATGATCTTGAGGAAAAAGTAAAAGAGCTTAAAGGATTTAAAGATCAAGTAAATGAATTAAGCCAAGAAATAACTAACTTAAAAGAATCAAATAACAATTTACAAATAGATATAAAATTAAAAGATAGTGAAATCAATAAGTTGACATCAGGTATAGATGATAAAGAAAAGGAAAAAGCGAAGCTTGAGGAAAGAATGAATGCCATGGCTACTGAAAATAAATCCAACATTCAAGCCACTAAAGAAGAATACAAGCAAGAAATCAAAGACCTAAGAGAGCAGCATAAAAAAGATATAGAAGAAATGAGAAAAGAATATGAAGCAAAGCTTCAAAATCTAAATCAAGAACATAATGACAAAATAATAAAAATACTACAAAGTAAACAAGAAGTAAATAATGATAAACACCAGTAAACATAATGTTTACATCAACAAAAAGAATATTAAGAACAGGAGAAAGCTAAGAACTCTAACGAGGCCTTAGCTTTTTTATGTGCGCCCAGCATGGGCGATAACTTGGCGGTGAAAGTTCGCTGTGGGCTTGGTAGTGGGAACCACTAGCCGAAGGCAAGGGTGTCCATCGTGAGGTGGAATCTGAAGGAAGCCTTAGGCAAAATCTCGGTCTGAGGAACACGAATCACATATAAGGCTACTTGAGGTGGACGAGTTTGCATAACAAAACGAAGTCCTACACTATCCGAACCTCAAGTAGTAAATGTGGCAGATATATGAGAGGAAGGTTATCGTTCTTACCTGGGGAGGTCTCAAGGATAGGCTATGGAAATGAATTTTGAAATAGCAACCTATATAGTGATATATAGCTGAACCTTGAGAAGTCAGCAGACGTCATAGTACTTATCTAGTCATGAATAGATAAGGAAGGACTGAACATTAAGGAGGATGAAGAATTTGAAAGATTCAATGTATATGCGTCGACAGCAGAAAACTTCATATGAAGGCTCTAGTGTAAAGAATAAGTTGGAAACTAAAGGTATGCACGGAGTGCCTAGTATATCAATGGTATCGTCAAATGAAACATCCAGTGCAGTTTCAGATAATCTCATGGAAAGGATACTTTCTAGAGATAATATGTTAATATCTCTGAAAAGAGTAGAAAAGAATAAAGGTAGTCACGGAGTGGATGGAATGAAGGTTGATGAACTTCGACCTTTCCTAAAACAAAACTGGGTATCTATTAAAGAAAGTATTCTACAGGGTAAATATAAACCTAATGCTGTAAGGAGAGTTGAAATACCTAAACCAGATGGAGGGATAAGACTTTTAGGAATACCAGCTGTATTAGACAGACTGATTCAACAAGCCATAGCACAAACTCTAACAAATATATTTGACCCGTACTTCTCTGAAAGTAGTTTTGGATTTAGACCAAGAAAAAGTACACATGATGCTGTTCTAAAGGCTAAAGAATATATTAATAAGGGATATAAATATGTCGTAGATATGGACCTTGAGAAATTTTTCGATAGGGTAAATCATGATATTTTAATGTATCGGGTATCTAGAAAAGTTAAAGATAAGAGGGTTTTAAAACTTATTCGCCTTTATCTAAAATCAGGTATTATGTTAAATGGAATTTTAGTCAGAAGTAAAGAAGGAACTCCACAAGGGGGACCACTAAGTCCACTTTTAGCAAATATACTACTAGATGATTTAGATAAGGAATTAGAAATAAGAGGACATAAATTTTGTAGATATGCTGATGATTGCAATATATTCATAAAGTCTAAAAGAGCAGGAGAAAGAGTTATGAATAGTATAACAGTATTTCTTGAAAATAAATTAAAATTAAAAGTTAATAAAGAGAAAAGTGCCGTAGATAGACCTACAAGAAGAAAGTTTTTAGGATTTTCATTTTACAATGTAGGGGGCAAATATTATATTCGAATTCATGATAAATCCATTGAAAGAATTAAGGATAAAATCAAGAAAATAACATCAAGAAGTTATAGTATAAGTATGGAAGATAGAATTAGTAGACTTAATCAAGTTACTATAGGATGGGTCAATTATTTCTCCATTGCGAAAGCAAAGAGTATAATGCAAAATCTTGATAAATGGATTAGAAGAAGGTTAAGAATGTGTATATGGAAACAATGGAAAAAGCCTAAGACTAAAACTAAAAATCTAATATCGCTAGGAATACACAAACACAAAGCTTATGAATGGGGAAATACAAGAAAAGGCTACTGGCGTATAGCCATTAGCCCAATTCTTTCTAGAAGTCTTACCAATAAATATTTCGATTCAATATCCTATCAGAGCCTATCGGCTAGATATCAGAAAATGCAATTAACTTAATGAACCGCCGTATACCGAACGGTACGTACGGTGGTGTGAGAGGACGGAAAATAAAATAATTATTTTCCTCCTACTCGATTTATGTAAAACCAGCCAGGGTCATCAAAGACAATGGCACACCTCAGAGGTCAATCTATAAGGTCGCCATCGTCTTTTTAGCTACAGGGGCAAATACAACAACCCCCGTATCTTATGATTCATCAGCTATACAAACCTATTCAAAAAATTTAAAGAACAAAATTTTTCGCATAGATTTGTATTAACTAACAAGACCAGCTAATACGGGGGCTGTTTAAAAAGTTTAACAATATGCTAGTTGTATTGAAGACGAATTTTAAACCTGGTATATGTTTTTAGCCATAGATTAACAAAGGATATTTTGTATGATTTTAAACTTCTTTTTATGAAATTTATGGAAAATAAAACCTCGATAAACATTGAAATATAAACGTTTGGAAAGAATTACAACACATAATATCAACCTAAACTACAAATAATAATAATACAAAGAGGTAATACTAATAAGTTAAGTAAATGGAGGTTTAACATTATGCTACTTAAAAAGATAAACAAGATGAATACTATACTAAGAAAAAAAGGAACTGAGGGGATAGACTTTAAGCAAGTACTTCTTGATTGCAACCTATTCATAACTCAATCTGATATAAAGGTGATAGACCCTAAAACTATAGATGTTGAATATGAAATAATGGATATTACAACAGATGAAATAATAAAGACTAGAGCTATAGGTAAAGGTCAAAACATAAAACTAGCACAAGATAAAGCATATCAGTATATGCAAAATATGATATTCTCATATACAATAACAAACTCAAACCCTAAAGGATCTAAAGAGAAAACAACTCCAAAGGATAAGCATGAAATAGCAATAGCTAAAGATAATAACGTAGTTGAGATAAAAGATAGTGTTATCAATAGAAATCAGCAAAAGAAACTCTTTGCTATAGCATCGCATGAAAAGATACATGAGGTGATAGAGGATATGGGCTATAGCTCAATAAAAGACATAAGAATATCAGACTTTAAAAGAATAGTTGATATACTAGAAAAAGAGAATATAAATCAAAACCAGGACCTATTAAATCAAGTCCCTAATATAATTATTCCTTTCGGAAAATACAAAGGAAAAAACTTAAAAGACATTATCCAGGATAAACAATATATCGAATATCTATATAAAAACACTAAGAATCAAAATATTAAAGAAGCTAGTGCAGTAGCACTCCAAATATACAAAGCCTAGAGAAAACCTCTCTAGGCTTTAATTATGGCTTATATAAAGGCGACAAGTTGTCACTAATCATTTAGTAGATTGAAAAACAAAATCGCCATAGACAAGCTCCTATAAGCTAAAAAACATAGCCTAAAGGCTATAATTTGAGAATACCCCTCGTATTAGCGATTTCTTCTGACGAAGCGTAGATTATGCAAAGAAATTTTGACCCTATTACTTATCCCTAGAGTTAAAATTTGTTTGAATAATCGGAGTGTAGGAAGATGAGACTATGGTGCGAGGGATATTGAGAAAACTTGATGTAGAAGTGAAAATAAATTTGGCCTGCGAGAGCAGGCCACTGTATTAGCGATAGCTGTATTTTTAATGTGATTATATGTGTTAACTCTAAACTCTAATATTAAGTAAGAATGTATTGGCTAGTGTTAAGCTGAGTAATCTTTGATTAGGAGGGGCTTTATACTGGCCATGGCTATTTTAGCACACTTTAGTATACCTAATATTAGGCTAATTTGAGTTATGCGAAGGTATGAGCATAGCTTATATTAGCCTTGTTAAAGTAGATAGCTTTAATATGAACGTACACAAACTTATTTACTAGGTTTATAAAATTGTATTCTTTGAAATAGTTTGTTTAACATTAAAGACTTTATCAAATGAATGTTTGTTTATTGAAAAATCAACTTTAAACAAATAGATATGGTGGTTTTCATAATCTATTAAGTTATTGTTTTAGGCTATAGTCTATTTAAATTCGTATTTTTTATCTATCATATTTACCCGGTACTGTTAAAGAAACAAAAAGAGCCACGTATTAGTACTATCCGGCATGTAGCTCTTTTTTACACGGATGTCTGATATACCCCATATTAATACCATTAAAATCATTAATAGAGTGTACTTTATTTTATGTTTTTTTAAATGTGTTTTTACTGTATTTATATTCATTATAAATACTCCTTTCAAAGTTCGAAACATTATATCATGGTATTTATCTGAAATATTTCCTAAACGCAAAAGAACTTCGCATAATACTACAATATCAGATCAAATTACTTAGTCTTATTTGAAAAGTCGGAGCATCATAATGAAAATGGACATAAATAAAAAACTTAACATTGGAATGTCTGAAAAAAGAAAGTACAGCGTATAATATAAACTCATAATACAACCAATTAGCAAAGATAACTTAGCAATCCATTTAATATGCATATTCGCCCCCTTTATTAGTAAATTCTTTAATGAATTTGCTATGATTTTTCTATTTTTACAATAAATTCACTATTGATAAACTAATATTTTACAATAAAATTATAAAAAAAGCCCTTAACTAGTCCCTAAAAACGTATTTAAGGATTAATTAAGGGGTACTTTTATGAACGTAATGTTATCTTAGAGATAGTAATGGCTTCTTGTTTATTATAATTTTTTACACATATTTTATTTAATGGTATAATTTTGATGGAACGATATTGAATGAAGGAGCTGAAACAATGAAAAATTTATTTAATTTTAACGGACGAATGAATCGTTTTAAATATTTTGGATATCAACTTTTATTTCTAACTATACACTTTATCTTAAATATAAATAGCTTTTCTTTTACAGAAAATTTTTCTTATAATAATATTCTTTTTCCATTACCCTTACCATACGCTATAATTTTTATTTACCTTACAATCCAAAGATTACATGATATTAATCGTCCTAAATTGCACATTTTTCTGTTACTAATTCCTATATATAATATTTACTTAAGTTTTTTATTATATTTTAAAAAAGGTTCTTATGGATTTAATAAATACGGAGAAGATCCTTTATTGTTATAATAAATTATTCTAAAGTAATTTCGCTCATATATATTATCTTTCTATTTTTTTATAATATAAAGCACTTAAAAATAAAAAAAGCACTTCGCATAATGGGGTAATGCCAGCATCCGTGTCACCAGGGGCAAAGTAGGCTTAAATCCTTTGAAATTGCTTGGGTTCAAATTCTTATTTTTTAAGAATGTTATGATGACTTTTTATATCTCATAAGTTATGTTTAGCTCAAAATTCAATATTTTTTATAAATTATGCCTAACTAAAGCAGTGATAGATAGTAAATTTGGGTGTTTACTTAAACATAATTTATTTTATGTTTAACTCATTTGAGGTTTCGGAATTAAATTACAATTACTTTGCACCCTATGACATGGTTGCTGGTTCTACCCCATAGCCATCAAGCTAAGGATTTTAGAGCAAATTAATTGCCCTCATTCGTTAAAAAATAATATACTAATGCTACTTAAAGTTCTAAGGAGGCAGAAGTAT